>JAJDEX010000059.1 GCA_029259575.1 Planctomycetota bacterium
CACGCGCGGCCAGGAGCAGTCGCGCGGCATCGTCCTGGAACGGCGGATGCGCCGGAACCTCGGAGGTCTCGACGACACGGCTCAAGGCGAGCATCTGCTCCGGCGTCCCACCGCGCGAGCTCTCGAGCATCGTCGCCAGGATCGCCAGGTCGATCGTGCGCAGGTCGTAATCAGCCAGCGCTTCGCGGGGCGCGCGCGTCACCTCGCCGAGCGTCCAACCCTGCGCGCCCATCGGTTCGCGCAGATCGTTCCATACGCCCTCGGGCAACACGACAGCTACGGGCGGCGTGGCGTCCCGAATCAAGTACGCGAGTTCGCGCAGCATGTAGTCCCGTTGCACGGCACTGCGCACGTCCATCGTCGGCGCCCACGCGGGAATCGCGGTCAGGTCGAGCCGTTCCAGGTCGGTGCGCAACAACCGGTGACCCTCGAACTCCTGCACGTTCGGGCTGGGCGAGGTCCACGCGATCACCGGGATGCCGTGCTTCTCGGCGAACGGCAACACCATCAGGCGCACGGCGGGGGAGGCCGCATCCAGCACGACCAGCGTGCCCGGCGCGGTGCCTGTGATGTCGCGCAGGACGTCCATCGCATTCGGGCCCAGGGCCTCCGGAACGGCGTCGGGCACGGAGATCGGGAGGATCGGGCGCGGTCCGAATTCCGGGCTCCCGTCGGTGCAGGCGACCAGGATCAAGGCGGAAACAGCGCACGCGAAGGCCACGAAGAGACTCACGGGCCCGAGTCCTCGCGGCCGCCTGTCCCTCGATCCCATGCCTGCGTTCGGTTCGCCCACGGCTCCAGCGTATCCTCTGCACATGGCCCACGTCCTTCTCGGCGCCTACTTGCTCGCCTGCCTGCTCGCCCTGGTCTGGCCCGTCGGGGAATGGACCGCGCGGGTCGAGCCCCGAGTCCTCGGGCTGCCCTTCGCGTTCGCCTGGCAGATCCTCTGGATCCTCCTGACGTGCCTGGCGATGGCGCTCTATCACCGAGCCGTGTCCGGCAAGACCGCACGGGCCGAGCGAGAGTCCGCATGATCCTCGGCATCGTCCTGGGCTACCTGGCGATCAGCTTGGCCGTAGGTTGGCGCGCAGGGAAGGGCTCGAGCGCCAGCTCCGACGGCTTCGTCGCGGGCGACCGGACGCTCGGCACGTTCGTGATGTACTTCATCACCGGCGCGACGATCTTCAGCGCGTTCGCCTTCCTCGGACAACCCGCCGCCGTCTACACCAAGGGCGCGAGTGCGTTCGCACTGCTGGGTTACGGCTGCCTCGGATTCGTGCCGTTCTACTGGCTCGGTCCACGGGCGGCACGCGTGGGGCGCGCCTATGGATACGTCACCCAAGGCGAGATGGTCGCCGGACGATTCCAATCACCGGCGCTCGCCATCGTCATGGCGCTGGTCGCCATCGTCGCGTTCGTTCCGTACTTGGCCTTGCAGATGCAGGGCGCGGGCATCGTGCTCGAAGCCATCACGGACGGCGACATCGGACCCAACGTCGGGGCGGCGCTCGTGTACGGCGTCGTGCTTCTGTACGTCTGGCGCAGCGGCGTTCTGGGTGTCGGTTGGACGAACGCGCTGCAGGGCATCTTGATGATGGTGCTGGCGTGGATCCTGGGGTTGACGGTTCCCGAGCTGATGCACGGAGGCGTGGACGAGATGTTTGACGGCTTGGTCCAACGCGATCCCAAGATGCTGGTGCCTCCGGGATACACCGGTACTGCGGAGCCAGGTGTCGTCGCGCCTTGGACCTGGTCGCAGTACTCCAGCCGACTGGTCGTGATGATGATCGGCTTCAGCTTCTGGCCGCACCTGTTCATGAAGGCGTTCACCGCACGCAACGGCGACGTGCTACGTCGCACCGTCGTGCTGTATCCGACGTTCCTGTTGTTCCTGGTACCGATCTTCCTGCTCGGTTTCGCGGCGATCGGGATGGAGAACCCGCCGGCGTCCGCGGACGGGATCCTGCCGCATCTGATCCTGAATCTGGATCTGTCGCCCGTTCTGGTCGGGCTCTTCTGTGCCGGTGCGCTCGCGGCTTCGATGTCGTCGGGGGACTCGATCCTGCATGCAGCGGCCTCGATCCTGGTGCGCGACGGAGGTGTGCGCGGCCTGCGCTTGGACCTCAGCCCCGAGCGTGAGCGCGGGGCGATTCGCGCGCTGCTGGTCGTCGTGGCTCTCGTCAGCTATCTCTTCGCGGTCGGTGCGTTCGGCGAGTTCCACATCGTCAGCCTGCTCGTGTTCGCCTACGGACCCGTCGGCCAACTCGCGCCGGTGGTCATCGCCACGCTCTGCTGGCGTCGCGCGACGCGTCACGGCCTGCTCGCGGGACTCGCGGTCGGCAGCGCGACGATCGTGGTCTGCGAAGTCATGAACGTGGAGTTGCCCGTTCACACCGGGCTGTTGGCGCTCGGCTTGAACGCCATCACGTTGGTCCTCGTCTCGATGTGCACAGGGCAACGCGAACCCGCGCGCCACGAACGATTCATCGACACCGCCAACCAACCGACTTCGACCTAGGGTGGCGACGGCGTTGTGGGCAGAACAACGAGTCGCCATGCGTACGTTTCTGCGGCATACGAACGAGTGCGCAGGCGCGCAACGCATCGACGAATTCGCGCTGAAACGAGTCCGATATGGGGGTTGAAGCCTGCAGTGGTTCGGAACTAGGTAGGCCGCGCAAGCTCGCAACTCCGCCACGAACCACAGCCGGGACCGACCCTTCCCGGATCGCCAGATGACGACACCGAACCACATATTGGTTGGAACAGACTTCGACGAGAATGGAGCCCTCACCGAGGGCAGCGCGAACGCCATTCGCCACGCGCTCAGACTCGCCGAGCGGTGCGGTGCCAAGGTGGACTTCGTCCACTCCACCTATCGGAGTGCTGAGGACTCCACGATTCACGGCGACCTGAATGTCGGACGCGCCGAACTGGCCAAGCTGCAAGCCGAGTCTGCGGCCGTGACCTCCGAGCTGGTCCTGGACGACCGGCGACCCGCCCTGGCCTTGATCCAGCACGTCGGGTCGGGATCCCACGACCTGGTCGTCGTGGCGAAGCGCAATCATCGACGCCGGGACGACCGCAAGCTGGGGAGCGTCTCGATGATGCTGCTACGCATGTGCCCGTGTCCTGTTTGGGTCATCAAGCCCGAACAGGAGATGGCGCACAACGCGATCGCTGCGGCGACCGATCTGTCGGCGGTCGGGGACCTGGCGATCCAGTACGGGGCGCTCCTGGCCAACTACGAGCCGTGCAAGTTGTTCGCGGTCCATGCCTGGCAACTGCCACTCGAGTTGCAGATGAGCCACTCGAGAATCGGCGATGAGGAGTTTCGCCAGGGGACGCAGCAGATCATCGACGCCGCCACGCGGCACATTCGGGCGATTCCGGCCTTCGCCGAACTGGGCGAGCGCGGCAAGGTCCTGCTGGCCAACAGCACGCCCTCTGCGGCCATCCTGGAACTCGTGGAGAAGCAGAACCCCGACCTCGTCGTCCTGGGCACCGTCTCGCGCGGCGGCATCTCCGGGTTCCTGATCGGGAACACGGCCGAGAAGCTGCTCTACAAGCTGGACTGCTCGCTGCTGGCCATCAAGCCCGACGACTTCATCAGCCCCGTCAGCTGAGTCGCAGCGTTCAGGCGGTGGACGACTTGTTGGCGGGCCCACCGCCG
>JAJDEX010000581.1 GCA_029259575.1 Planctomycetota bacterium
AGCACGGTCATCACTACGACGACTTCGCGATCCTGTTCCGCACGTCGGTCCAGTCGCGCGCCTTCGAGGCCGAATTGCGTTTGAAGGACGTGCCCTATTCGCTGGTCGGCGGGCAGAGCTTCTTCGACCGCAAAGAAGTGCGCGACGTCATGGCGTATCTGCGCCTGATGGTGAACCCCAAGGACGAGACGAGCCTCCTGCGCGTCGCGAACAGTCCGCCGCGCGGTCTCGGCAAGGTCACGATCACGCGCCTCCTGGAGCACGCCACCAAGCGCGGCTTCACCATCGGCGACGCGCTCCTGGAATGGGAGCAGATCGAGGGCGTCAAGGAGAAGTCCGTCGCTGCTGTCCAGCGCATGCTCGAGCGTCTGCACCTGTTGAAGACGATGTTCGGCAACGAGCGCAAGGACTTCGTCGAGATGATCCGGCGCACGATCGAAGAGGTCGGCTACCGCGAAGAGGTCGATCGCGTCTACAAGGACGAGCAGGTGCGCAAGCAGCGCTGGGAAGCCGTCGACGAGGTCCTCAACTGGGCGGACAACTACGCCAAGAAGCGCAAGCATCCGAAGCTGAACAAGTTCCTCGACGAGCTCACGCTGAATGCGAACGATCAAGAGGACGCCGAGGACGCCGCCAAGAAGACGACCGTCACGTTGATGACGTTGCACGCGGCGAAGGGACTCGAGTTCCCGCGCGTGTTCCTGGTCGGTCTGGAGGAGGGCATCCTGCCCCACATCAAGTGCACCGAGACGATCGAGGAAGAACGTCGTCTCGCCTACGTCGGCATCACGCGCGCGCAGGAATGGCTGCAGCTGTCGTGGTGCTCCGAGCGCTCGCGCGCGGGCGCGGCGGTCAAGCGCCACCCATCCCGGTTCCTGCTGGAGTTGCAGGACAAGGAACCGCCCGAGGGTTGGACCGCGGCCGGGGAAGAGCCGGTGCCCGCGAAGAAGAAGTCCAAGAAGAAAAAGAAGCGCCGCTCGCGACGCAGCGCCGGCCAGTTCTAGTCGCGCAGGCGTGTGCGGTGCCCCTTGCGGTGCCGGACTCCGCCCACGAGAAGACGCCCAAGCTCCCCCCCAGGAACTCGAGCGCCGCCCAGTCGATACGGATCCCCGACCTCCCGGGCACCGGCTTCTAGGACCACGTGACCCGGGTTGGAATCCCCTTTGGGGAGATTGAGGAGCAAGGCGGAGGGCCCGAAGACCCCCACACCGGGGGGCCACCGCGTGGGGACCGCGTCCCGCGATGACACATCCGGGCATGCCCGCGAACGGGAACCCGGACTGCGCTACGGATCGCCGACCTCGCGGGACGATTCCAGGAAGTCCTTTTGTCTGGAACCTCCGTAGCGGTCCTCATGCCTTCCCTCCCTATCTTCCTCATCATCACGTCCGTCGGCTGCCTCGTCTGTGGGGCCATCGCCGCCTGGATCGCCTTCGAAATGCGCCAGGGCAAACGCCTGGCCGAGATCGAACGGGAGATGAGCGCCGAACTGCGCGAACGCTTCCAAGCCTACGTCGTCCTCGAGGACATGGTCCACGAGGCCATCGCCCGCTACGGCGCACGGGAACGCGAGTTCGCACAGGCCCTGGCCGGGCGCCGGCTCGGCATCGAGTCGTTGCGCAACGCGGTCGACGAACTCGACGGCGAGGTGCGGGCGGTCGAACCTGCGGAAGCCGTCGCGTTCATGGAGCGCCTGTGGCCCCATCTGGAGGAGTGCGAGGACGACACGCGCGTCGAGGACCAGCTGTCCCAGTGGGAGTCGCGCTTCGACGCCCTGGCGGTCGAGAAGGAACGCGAGCTGGACGAACAGAACCAGTTGATCGCCAGCCTCGAGCAGCGCATCAGTCACCTCGACACGGCGGTGTCCACCAGCCAGGCGGACCAGCAGGTCCTGGACCAGCTGCGCACCGAGCTCGAGCTCTCGGCCTCGATGCAGAACAACCTGCAGAATCAACTCGAGTCGTCGAAGACCGAGTTCGAGGAGCTGCAAGCCAACCTGTCCGCCCGCGACGACGAGATGACGGCTCTGCGCGAGGAGTCGGCCCAGTTCGAACAGGAACTGGAAGCCGCTCGCGAACGCGCCCGGGAGCTCGATCAGGAGCTGACCACGCTGCGCGAAGAGAGCGAGGCGAGCGACCGCACCGCGCGCGAGCAGCAGGAGTCGCTGCAGGCCATGCTCGACGAGCTCGAGTCGCAGTCCGCAACCTTGCGAGCCGAGTTGGCGGAGGCCCAAGAGCAAGCCCAACAGCAGGCGCAGGCCGGACAGGACGCATCGACGGAGACCGAGGCCCGCGTGCAGGATCTGCAGTCACAAGCGGACGAGATCACGGCGCGCTGCGCGTCGCTGGAGACCGAGCTCGAAGTGGCCCATCAGGTCGCCGAGGCTGCGCGCCAGTCGGGCGAGGAAACCGCCGAGTCGCTCCTCGAGAGCCAGCAACGGTGTGCATCGCTGGATCAGGATCTCGGCGAGCTCACCCAGCAGCGCGAGGACCTGGTCGCCGAACTGGACGAGGTCAAGCAAGCGCGGGACGCGAACGAGCGAACCGCAGCCGAGCACCAGGAGACCATCGAGCGCCTGAACGCGGACCTCGAGGAAGCCCAAGCGGCGACCAGCACGGTCCAGGACGAGCTCAGCGCGATGCGTGAGGAGTTCGACGCCCTGAGCACGGAGTCCGTACGGATCGAATCCGAGCGCGAGGCCGCGACCTCGCGCATCGCCGAGATCGAGGAAGCCCAGGCCGCCGCGGCCCGAGCGGCGCAGGACACGTTGGAACGCGCCATCGAGGCCCACGCCTCCGAAGTCGCGGAGCTGCAGTCCGAACTCCAGGACGTCCGCGGCCAGCGTGCGAACCAGGAGCAGGCGCTCTCCTCCACCATCGAGGACGTGACCGGCCAGTTGAACGAGCGCGACGAGCGCATTCAGGACCTGACCCGATCGCTCGAGAGTGCACGCCAGGAGTCCGAGAACGCGCAGCTCAGCACGGAGAGCGAGTTCGCCGAAGCGCAGCAGAAGCTCGAGGTCGCCCAAGCCGACGCGCGCCAGGCGCAGGCCGACGCCGAGGCCGTGCGCACCGAAGCGGAACGCGCTCGTGCGGAGGCCGACT
>JAJDEX010000582.1 GCA_029259575.1 Planctomycetota bacterium
GGTCGTCGGCCGAACCCCTTTCCGGTCGGCGCGACGCACAGGGTGGGGTCCGAGCACCTTCCAGAAGAGAGGCGTGACCTCGGTGGCCTCGGGATCGAAACGTGCGGCACACCAGATGTCGAACTCGGCGTCGTCCAGTCCAGCCACCTCGAATCGTCCATCGCCATCGGCCTTCGTCATGAACCCGGACTGCCCGGATGGGCTCTTGGATCGGGCGAACTGCACGGCCAGATTCGGCACGGGGCGTCCGTCCTCGAGTCGGACATGGCCCGCGAGCCGGTGTCCACGCGACAGGACGATCCGCAGGTCGTGGTGATCGATGGACGACGGCCAGTCCCGATCGTTCAGCTTCGCGTTCACGAAACCCTTCTTCGCCACGTCCAAGGACAGGAGGGTCGGCAGCACGCCTTCGATGTGAAACGTCCCCTGGTCATCCGTGGTGCAGTCGAACCTGGTCATTCCGCGATCCACCTTGCAGTGCACGCTCACTCTGGCAGAGGCCACCGGCTGCTGCCCCTCATCGACCACGATTCCGCGAAGGTCCAAGCCATCGATCAATGGGATCTCCAGAACCGCACGTTGACCAGCCTCGAACTGCATCGAGTCCGGCCCGCGCACGCAGAAGGGCGCGACGCCGACGTCACCACCAGGGCCATGACGGTTGATCATCCAGGACTGGCCTGGATCGAGCGCGGGGAAGCTCACGCGCAGCTGGGGATCCACGAGGCCGGAACTCTCGCGACTCGTGGCTCTCCCGTAGGAGCCGACGGTGATCGTGCGCCCCACCAGCCGACTCATGTCGCGGACGACACTCGCATCGGGCACGAACTGCAGCGTCACGTGCGACCCCAAGACCGGTCGCAACTCCTGCAGCGTGCCCCAGTCTTCCTCCTTCAGGATCGGTGAGTACGGTAGCGTCAAGTACGTCGCTTCGAGACGCAACGAGATCGACTCCGCGTCGACGGGAGTAGCGAAGTCGAAAGAGCCATTGGGCTTCATCGTCACGCGCATGACCTCCTGCAACTTTGGTTGGAACTGCCGCATCATCGAGGTCATCGGATCGGCCAGCTCGCCCTCGCTCGGGGGCGGCACCCCCAGGAGGATCACTTCACAGGACTCGTCGCTCGGAGTCCCGTCCGGAACGACCACACGGCCGATGATGCGTCGTGATTCGTCGACCTCGAACACGACCGACTCGGGCTCCTCGATCGGAGTGGACCTGGCCAGCGCGTCGGCGGGCTGTTCGGACCCCTGCAGCGGGGAGTCCACATCGGCACCCACGGTCCGAAATGCGGGAGGCCCCGGTTCGATCACCACGGCTTCTTCTTGATCGCTGCAGGAGGGTGCGATCATGAGCAGGCCTGCGAGCCAAGCGCTCATTCCAGTGCGTGACAGAAGGACTCGGAATGGGGGGTGGATTGCCATGGGCGGACTTCGGAGCGAGGGGGATCGAATCGGAGGCTTCGAGACCCGACCGGTTCAACAAGTGTGCCTGGACAGGACGGCCAACCCCGAAGTACGTCCAGAAAGTCCCGGGCGCGGTCCCCATCAGACGCCGTAAGCGCGGCAAGGAGTCCCACCCGATGTCCTTGCCATCCCAGGGGTTACGCGCGCGCTCCGGTGACGGTCACTTGCACCTTGATCGTGCCTCTCACGATTCCTAGCTTCGGGCCATGTCACTCGCACAACGCAATCGCACCAACGCCATGCGCGCGGTTCAGGCCGTCGCGGTTCCGCTCTTTCTCGATCGTGGCTTCGATGCCGTGACGGTCGAGGACATCGCTGAGGAGGCGGAGATCTCCCCCAGCACGGTCTATCGCCACTTCGGCGTCAAGGAGGAGCTGGTGCTCTGGGAGGACCTGGACGGGGAACTCGCCAAGGCCTTCGCCAAGCATCTCGGCAAAGGGTCGCCGTTCAAAGGACTGTGCGCGGCGTACACCGACGCGTACACGCTCTCGGCGGAAGCCCAAGAACGGTTCCGGAATCGCGCCACGCTGATCGAAGCGACGCCGGACCTGCGCACGTACCAGGTCGCACGCATGGAAGCCCAGCGCGGCGAGCTCGTCGGCACGTTGGCCAAGGCCTACAAGAAGCGGGCTTCGGACCTGGAGCTCGACGTCGTCGCGCGCGTTGCGAACGCGGCGCTCCTGGCGGCGAGCGAACGCTGGCAGGCAACCGGATCCCGCAAGACGTTGTCGAGCTGGATCAAGGAAGCCTTCCAGGCGGCGCGCGCCGTGACGAAGGGCTGAGTCAGCAAGTCGAAGCCTGCGGGGTCGCACACCTCGTGGATCCAAACCGACAGGTCTGTGCCGCGCAACGGCCCCCTTGCGAAGGGGATGTGATGCGCGGCGCAGACCTGTCCGTTTGCACCATCGAGGTGTGCACTCCGATCGGTTCGACCTACTCCTCGGCGCCGGTGCACACGGCCAGTTCGACTCCGCCCGGAGCCAGGAATTGGAAGCGTCGGCCGCCGGGGAAGTCGAAGATCGGGACGGTGATCTTGCCGCCGTGTTCGATCACGCTGGCTTCGGTCTGCTCCAGGTCGTCGGACCACAGCACGACGAGCGCGCCCAGCGGCGGAGCTTCGGCGGCCTCCGACAAGCCGCAGCCGAGTCCCGCGTTCTGCGTGTCCGCGTAGGTCGGTCCCCAGTCCTGCCACTCCCAACCGAAGACGCCCGTGAAGAACGTCTTCGCTGCGCCGATGTCGGTCACGGGGAGTTCGGCGTAGAAGATCGTGCTGGCGACGGGAGGATGGGCCATAGGCTTTGCGGGTTCGGGCGGTGAGTTCAGGACGGTCATCCGAATGCCCGGAGACGAGCAGCCGGCGAGGACCAACGTGAGTGCCAAGAGGGTGCGGAGCATCGGCTCACCATACGCTCTCATTCGCCGGCAGCGCCAACCGGTTCCGCCGTGCGAATCGCGTCGGCGATCCAGCCGGCCAACGCGGCACGCCCCTGCTCGTCCAGGTGCTCGTCCGGTGCCACCGGCCAGTAGAAACGAGCATGCTCGCAGTGCGCACTGAAGTCGTGCACCGTCACGCCCAGCCCGGCGAAGTGACGGACGAGGAACTCGGCATTGGCCCGCACTTGATTCCGGAAGCGGCCCGGCAAGAGCCGCTCGCCCTCCTCGACATCGATCGGGGTGATGTAGACGACCAACTCGCAGCCCATCGACTCGACGCACGCAAGGATGGCCTCCAGGTCGGACACGCGCGGCATCCAACGATGCACCTGCGCCATGTAGTGACACGTGAAGATGCGCGCCGTCTGGTCCCCTTCTCGATCACCGGAACGGGGACCGGCCATCGAGGTCAAGCGCCCCACGACCTGGCGGCCCTCGTACACCGGCGCGTCCACGTACTCGGCCATCGACGCCTCGGTGGCCGACACGGCGCGGAAGATCATCAGCGGATCGACGAAGCTGGCGAGGCGCGGATGACCGAGGGCGAAACGCTCGCGTTCGAACTGCCAGTCCGGACGCATCGTCCAGTTCGGCGAGAAGATGTGCGGATTGATCGGGACGACGACGGTCTTCGGCGTCACGCCACGCGCCCGCAGGTTCTCCAGGTAGGCCAAGTAGACCGCAGGTTGATAAGCCGCGTGATGAATGGCATCGACGTGGCGATCCTCGAGCACCGCATCGAGCATCTGCGCCACCGACCGCGTATCGGTATCGGACGGCGCGTACGACGCGTTCACGCTGTCCGCGAACTGCACGACGTCCAGGCCGCGCTCGATGCGCTCGTCCAACTCACGCAACTCACGGGGCAAACGCTGCCAGCCGAGCGGGACCTGCACGGTCACCACGATCGCGGCCAGCAGGCCGATGCGGATTGCGAGATTCATGCGGCGCCTAGAACTGGAAGTAGAGGAAGGGCACTTCTTGCGTCACGCCGTAGTTCAGGATGACCAACGTCACCAACACGTAGGCCGCCCACCGCACCGGCATGCGCAGCCGAGCCAACCACTCGCTGGCCAACCCCTTGCCGTGCAACGCCTGAACCACCAGCAACAGGACGATCAGGCCCACGCTGGTGTCGAACTCGCTGCCGCGCATCCCCAGGCTCGACAGCGTTCGCTTCAGACCTCCATCGCCCAAACCCCAACCGCTGGCGATCCGTTCGATCACCAACCCGGCCTCGCCCAAGGAGCGCGCGCGGAAGAAGATCCAAGCGAACAGCACCAACGTGAACGTCGTCACCACCGCCAGAGAATGCTGCAGCCAAGGCCAACGCGTGATGCCCAACGCACGCATGCAAGTCACTCGCAGTTTGCGAGTCACTCGCTCGACGGCGAAGTAGGTGCCGTGCAACGCCCCCCAGATCACGAAGCACCAACTGGCGCCGTGCCACAGGCCGCTGACCACGAACACGATCGCGATGTTGGCGAACCAACGGACCTCGCGCACGCGATTGCCGCCGAGCGGAATGTAGACGTAGTCGCGGAACCACGTGGACAGCGATATGTGCCTGCGCGAACAGAAGTCGCCGATGGACGTGGCGAAGTACGGTCGGTCGAAGTTCCGCATCAGGTCGTGGCCCAGCACCTTGGCGGAGCCGATCGCGATGTCCGAATACGCCGAGAAGTCGCAGTAGATCTGGAAGGCGAAGAAGACCGTCGCCAGCAGCGCCGCGCCTCCCGGATAGGCCTCGGGGTCGCCGTAGACGCCGTCCACGAACACGGCCAGGCGGTCGGCGATCACCACCTTCTTGAACATCCCCAGGCCGATCAGCCGCAGGCCTTCGGTGGCGCGCGACTCCGACCACTTCGCCTCGGCCCACAGTTGCGGCAACAGACGCGTCGAGCGTTCGATCGGACCGGCCACCAGCTGCGGGAAGTACGACACGTACAACGCGAAGTACCCCAGGTGCCGCTCCGCCTTGCGATCGCCGCGATACACGTCGATCGAATAGCTCAGCGTCTGGAAGGTGTAGAACGAGATGCCCACGGGCAGCAACAGGTCGAACCCTTCGACCTCGTACGTCCAGCCCAGGCTGTGCAGCAGTCCGCGCAGCACCTCGTTCGCGAACCCGAGGTACTTGAAGGTGAACAGCAAGCCCAGGTTCACGGCCAGGCTGACGCCCAGCCAAGCCTTGCGACTCCCCTTGGACTCGGCTCCGTCCATGCGCAGCCCGACGACGTAGTCCACCAACGTGGACGCAACGATCAGGATCAGGTACGCCGGTTTCCAGCATGCGTAGAAGACGTAGCTTGCACCCAACAGCCACGCCCAACGCGCGCGGTGCGGCAACGTGAAGTACGCCGCCACCACCACGGGGAAGAACAGGATGTACTGCCACGAGTTGAAGAGCATCGCGAGACCGGATCACGCGTCGCGCTCCGGGCTGGGAGCATACGACTTGGGGCCAGGGTGGTTCGACCCCTCGAGCCGACGCCCGCGAGTCAGCGGAACATCTCGGTGACGACGCGCGGGCCGACCGACGTGGGTCCAGGTCGGGAAACGGACAGCGCGGGATCAGCGGATCGAGCACGCATGGCATGAATGCGTGCGGAGCAGACGTGGACCTAGGGACTCGATGGAGCGTCCGCTCAAGTGCTGACCTCACGACCGGCGATTCTCGATGGCCTGTCGCAACCGTTCCTGGACGTGCTCATCGCGCGTTCGAGGTCAGGCCATTCGGTCCACGCTCGGTCGAGGCTGCGCGGCGCACGAACCGCGTCCGATGCGACCACCCTCGCCTTTCGACAGCGCACCTCGACGCATGCTCGAGACGTCAGCGCCGGACGGGCGCCTTCTTGGCGGCCTTCTTCTTCGCCGCCGCCTTCTTAGGCGCCGCTTTCTTCGTGGCGGCCTTCTTGGGCGCGGCTTTCTTCGTGGCGGCCTTCTTGGGCGCAGCCTTCTTGGCAGGAGCCTTCTTGGTGGCCGCTTTCTTGGCCGGAGCCACCTTGGCCGCGGACTTCTTCGCTGCCGCCATCTTCACGGCAACAGGTTTCGCCGCCACCGGCTTCGCCACGGCCTTCTTCTTGACCTTGGGCTTCTGGATCAACGCCTTCTTCACCGGCGGCTTCTTGGCGACCGCCTTCTTCTTCGTTGTCGGCTTGGCCTTCAACGTCTTGACGTACGCGAAGCTGCGCTCGAAGAGCTTGGTGGTCGAGCGCACCTTCTTGAGCTGCGCGTCCGGGAGCACGGCGTAACCGCGCATCATCCGCCCGTACATGCGGCACGGCTCCGCCTTGTACTTGGCCAGGATCTCGTCCAGCTCGCCCTCATCGAAGCGCAGGGCGAGCCGGCCATCCTCGAGCAAGAAGCTGAACATGTTCCCGTTGAACGCCGTGTAGGCATTCGCCGCGCCTTTCAGCTCGACCTCAGGGAACGCCTCGAGCACCTTCTCGTAGAGGGCGAGTTTGTCGGGCGGTGCTTTGAATACGGGCTTCTTGGCCATGGGGATCTCCGGGGGGAAGGCGGACCCACAGCATAGCCCTCAGCGATGGGTCAATGCTCGCCTTGGCCGGATCGGGTCAGATCCTTGAGCCGTGCGCGTGCCTCCGGAACCTCCATCGCCTTGCGCTGGACCCAGAAGATCGACTTGCACGCGTTGGTCGTGAAGCTGAGGTTCAGGTCCCGGTGCTCCTGGAAGACTGGCGTCACCAGTTCCGGCGAGATATGCCGATTCTTGCGGGGATAACGCAACTGAGCCAGCGTCGTCGTGAGCCAGAGCACCGGCCATGCGACCACGGTCATCCACACCGACGTGATGCTGGTCTTCGTGCGAAGGCGCTCCTCGGACCGGAATCCGGCGATGCGCAGCAAGGACTGGAGTCGATGCACGCCCAGCAGGAACAGGTGCCCGAAATACAGGCGATCGGACGCGCCTTCGCTGAACCAGATGCTGTCGACCTCGGACGGCGGCATGCGGCGCCACATGTCGGACTCCATCAGGAACCACGAAACGCGTGAGCGCAGGTTGGACAGGTTCGGGGTCGTGATCAGCAAGCGGCCGCCCGGCTTGAGGATGCGGTTGAACTCCTCGAGCGCGGACAGCTGGTCGCTCAGATGTTCGATGCCCTCTTGGCAGATCACAAGGTCGGCCCAACCATCCTCGACCGGCAAGGGCTCGCTGAGGTCCGCGAACGTTCCTTCGAGTCCATCGACCTGCAACATCTCGGGGAAGAGATCGAGCGCGACGACCTCGGCCCCCGCTTCGTGCAGGATCTTGCACGTGCGCCCGGCGCCGGCGGGCACGTCGACGACGCGCAGGCCATCCATCCGACCGAGGCCACGCAGGTAGCGCGCGACGTACTTGTGGATGCCTTTGGTTTCGGGGTCACTGGCCATGGGGAGCGCGCGGAGGACGTCGCGCGGTGCGCAGAGCCTACGCCGTGTGAGGGGCCCGGCCCAGAACCTTGAGTCCTCCGATCTGGCGGCCGGGGCTAGATGCCCTGGACCGACCACCGAACCGTCGGATCTGCGAAGTGAGGTTGCGTGCCGAGGGTCCCCGCGAACCAACTGGGAGCAACTTCGGAGGCCGAGCCGAGTTGCTCGCGGAAGTAGCTCAAGACCGTCTGGATGATGGCGCCGTGAAACCGATCGTCGTTGGCCCCGGACATGATCTTCCCGGCCAACCAACCACCGTTCCCGTCACCGAACGAGCCGTGGCCGGCTTCCTCGAACGTCGCGAGGGCGAAGTGAGCCAGCCGTGGTCCGCCGGCCATCTCCTCGAACGGTTCCCGCCGCCACGTCCAGGCCTGACCACCGAGCCCTTCGTCCAAGGTCCCCGTCAACATCAACAGCGGAATGGCGATCTGCTCCCAAGCGCCAGCATTCACGCCCATCGTGCCCGCGCCCTGGGGCGACATCGCGACCGCGGCTCGAATCCGCGGGTCCCGGAACGACGTGTCGGCCGCGTCGGGCATGTCGATCGTCATGCCCGCCACCGCCATCGTCGTGAACGCTCCGAAGGAGTGTCCGCAGATGCCGATGCGGTCGGCGTCCAATCGAGTCGCCATGGACCCCTGAAAGAGATGGTCGAGCACGAACGACACGTCTTGTGGACGGTTCGCCCAGTTCTGGGGCTCCTGCACCATCGCCTGCAGGTTGCGCCGCATGCGACGGAAGCGCTTGCCGCCCTTCTGCAACGCGGCCGTGTTGGAACCGGGGTGCTCGACCTGAATCACCGCGTAGCCAGCATGCGCCAGGGCCTCGGCCAGGTAGGCCCCGGTGGTCCGATTGCCCCCGGCTCCGTGGGACATCACGATCAAGGGCCAGGGCTCGGGCGTCGTGGGCAGATGCAACTGCACGGGCACGTCCCGTTGCCGCGCGTCGTCGTGCCACGTCTCGAGCCGCACGGAACCGGCGGGGCGAAGCGCCCGTTCCTGCAGGGGCGTGTCGTCCCGAGTCGGCGAGGAGCGACGCGCACCACAGCTGACCATCGCGGTGAGCACAGCCAGCGCGCAGGCTGGAATCAGGAACCACGTGGAGCACTTCATGGCCCCAAGACTACGGCCGCGTCCTGGGATCTTGCCCCTCCTTGGACGCGTCGGGTGAGTTCTCCACAGCCCCGGGTGCTCAGCTTGGCCCCAGCTGGGGAGCAACAACCCCTCGACCGCCGGACTCGGTCCGCACCCCCTACATTTAGTGGTTGGACCCCACCCCCATCCCTCCGTTGGTATCCTTCGTGGGTCGCCCGCCCGGCGTCACCTCCCCCTCCCCGGTCCCCCCTCCATCGCCCGATTCTGCCCCGGGCCCCACCGCACGCACCTATGGAAGGTCCCCACCGCATCTATCTCGTCGGCGCCCATGCCACCGGGAAGACGACCCTGGCCCGCTGGATCCGCGATCGCTACAGCATCCCGATGATCTCCGAGGTGGCACGCAGCGTCCTGGCCGAGATGGAGGCCAGCTTGGACACGCTGCGCACCGACATCGAGTTGGTCAGCCGCTACCAGGCCCAGGTCTTCGAACGTCAGGTCGAGTCCGAGGAGAAGCAGGAAGGGTCCTACGTCTCCGACCGCGCCTTCTGCAACCTGGCCTACGCCGCACAGCACTCGCAGCTGGCGCCCGAGGTCTTCACCAGCCCGCGCCTCGCCGAGTACATGCAACACGTGCGCGCCGGCGTCGTGTTCTACCTGCGGCCCCACCGCGAACTCCTGGCCGACGACGGCGTGCGCGAACGCAGTGATTGGGAAGAGGTCGTGCGCATCGACGGCATGGTCAAGCTGATGCTCGAGATGTTCGCCGTGCCGTACATCCCGGTCGCCAGCCTCTCGATGCAGGAGCGCACGCGGACGGTCGAACGCGTCCTGCAACTGTCGGGCCTCGAGCGGGAACGTCCGCGACGCCGCTACCTGAAGCCCGTGGGTCCGGTGCGGGTTCCGATCCCGGCGGGCCTGGTGCGCACCACCCAGCCGGACGTGATCCCCGAGGCCGAACCCAGCCTCGACCCGCTGCGCGCCAAGAGCTGACGACTCCCAATTCTCCCACGCACGACGCGCTGATCTTCCTCGGAAGGCCAGCGCGTCGTGCGTTGGAGCCCGCCGACGTCTCGGACGGGCGGGTCGGTGGTTCACCGAGGCCGACCGCAGACTCGGGAGGTCCGGCAGGCATGGGTGAGAAGGGTCTTCTTGGGAATGCGAGGCGGGGTGGGAGTGCGAAAGGGGAAGAGCGGGGTCGGGCGCAGGGCACGCATCACACGATTGGGAAGTTGGGCGCATCCGGGAACGCGCCGTTCGGTCGCCTGCGATCAACATGGAGACGCAAGACGTCCGGCCTGGAGTAGTGACCTGCGGGATCGAAGTTCTGCCGCTCCCCGTAGACGACGCGCACATCCAGGTCGGCGTAGAGGACCGTCTCCACCCCGACGTGCGGTTCGAGGATCCATGCGCCGTCCGGTCCGGCCAGGCAGGAACCTCCGTCGCACAGGACCTCGCCCGGCGTGGTGTTCATCCAGCCCTGTAGGTCCTCGGGGAGATCCTGGTGCCGGATCAGCGCCGAGACCGACGCACAGTACGAGCGCCCCTCGCGCGCGAGGAACGGGGTGATCGGTCGGGTGTTGCGTTCGCTGCCGGGCCAATGCGCCAGATGCAGGTTCTCGCCTTCGGCGTACAACGCCGCGCGCGGCAGGGGCATCCAATTCTCCCAGCAATTGAGCGCTCCGACGCGGAACTCCCCCATGCGGTGCACGACGAGTCCATGCCCGTCGCCGGGCGCCCAGGACAAGCGCTCCTCGTAGGTCGGCACGAGCTTGCGGTGCGTCGATTGCAGGACTCCGTCCCGGTCGACGAACGCGGACGTGCAGAACAAGCTGTGGCCGCCGCGATCCGCGCCGCGCTCGATCATGCCCAACGATACGGCGATGCCGTGCTTGCGAGCCACGGCCAACAACTCGTCGAGTCCACCCGCTTCGAGGTCGACCGCGGACTCGAGGTAGCGGGCGTGCAGTTCCTTCTGGAGCGGGGAGTCGAACTGCGCGCCATCGGTGCGACCGGTCCAGACCGGGTACCCCGGGAGGAGCGCCTCGCCGAAGACCACCAAGTCTGCCCCATTCTGGGCCGCCTCCTCCACGCGCTCACAGATCCGAGCCAGGGTCTGGGCCCCGTCCAGCAGCTTCGGAGCGATCTGAGCCAGGGCGATGCGCATCAACTTCGACGTGTCCACCTGACCAAGGTAGCGGGGTTCGCCGCCGGGGATGTACGCTTTTGACCCGGAACGAAGGCGTTCCGCGACACGACCCATCCCCTGGCGTCCGACCCTTTCCTCGGCGCCGACGACTCTCCCCGCATCGCGATCGGGCGCGCACACGCGCGCTCCCATCCACCAGCTCTTCCCACACTCTCATGCGCTCCCTTCTTGCCGCTTGCCCGATCGTCCTGGGCTTGAGCGTCCTCCACGCCATGCCCGCGCCCACCGTGAACAACGGCACGCCGATTCGCGTCACCCAGAACAACATCGCGATCATCGAGATCGAGTCCGCCGCTCCCACGGGTGACTGGGTCTTCGAGAACTCCGATGCTGGCTTCGCCGGCACGGGCTACTACCGCTGGAACGGCCCGAACCTCTTCAACGAGAACGAGGCG
>JAJDEX010000583.1 GCA_029259575.1 Planctomycetota bacterium
CAGCCAGGACCTGCGCACGCTCCTCGACATCCTGGAGGGTCACCAGGGCTCCCTGGAGGTCCCCCGTCAAGCGCTGGGCATGCCCGACGGCCCAATCCGCCACGAGCACCTCGAAGTCCCCACCGGAACGCCGGTGGAAGATGCGCGCCTTGGAGTAGGCGGCGAGCACGCGCTCGGGATCCCCGACCTGCTCGAGCGTGTAGCCCAGGTTGTTCCAAAGGATCGCCTGCCAGCGATCGTCCCCCAGTCGTTGGGCGAGGCCGAGACCGAGCTCGGCCCAGCGGATCTGCTCCCCGGGCTCGCCCTCCATCGCACAGAAGTGCGCGGCATCCATCGCGTCCCGGAGCAGACCGCGCTCCAGGGCGTAGTCGTAGACCGCGGTGAACGCAGCGAGGGCGCTCGGGTGAAGAGCTCCGCCGCCCGTCCGCGCGCGCTCCCTCAGGTAGATGCCTCGCACGATCCCGGTCCTCACCCAGCCGTAGGGCTCAGCGCGGTCGGCTTCCTGCTCGGCCGCCCGCAGCCAGGGCTCCCCCAGATCGAGCTCAGCGGTCAGCGAGTAACAGCGCGCCACCATGGCCAGGGCCTCGACGCGGCTGGCCGCATCCGTGCCGAGCGCCTGCTCCGCCACGCCCTCGAAAGCCTGGCGAGCCGCGACGTAGCGTTGGGTTCGGAACACCGCGTAGGCGGCCTCGTAAGCGGACCGTGAAGAACCTCGGGGTTCCTCCGGGGCAGATTCAGGAATCACCCCCACCGTGGTCGAAAACGGGTCATTGGAATTTCCTGCCACACACGCAGCAAGCAGAGGGAACCCCAGGAGGGTCCAAGGCCGTCCGAATCTCATGTTGGGATTGTACGACCCCCCGCTGCCTCCACCACCGACAACCAACTCCAGCTCGTTTTCTCTGGAATGACACAAGCCCGAGGGGTCCAGGTCCCGATTCGGGAGGAGTCCTCCAGTGGGAGTACCACTATGAATCGAATCGTTCTTGTCGTCCACGACGACCCTGTCACTCGCGCGCGCCTCGTTGCGCGCCTCGAGAAGAGTGGTCTTACGGTGCGCAGCGCCGCCAGTACCGCCGAAGCCCGCCGCAACCTAGCTGAGCAGCCCGCTGCCGTGGCCGTGTGTCCCATGCGACTCGCGGACCTCCCGGCCGAGCGCGTGCCCGATCACCTCACCTCCCATCACGAGGGCATGCCCATCGTGGCCGCCATCGGCGGGAGCGAGGTGGACGAAGCGAACGCGCTCCTCGGTCGCAGCCTGGAGGATTACCTCCTCGTCCCCGCTGAGGAAGGCCGCCTGGTCACCTCGGTGCGGAACGTGCTGCACCGCGTGGAGCTCGAGCAACGCGCCAGTTCCGAGGACCCCGGTCCCCAGGAAACCGGCTCCGCGCCCTTCACGCGTCCCGGCGAGATCCGCCACTTCCATCAGTACGAGCGCGACATCCTGCTCCACGCCCTGTTCACCACGGGCTGGAACGTCAAGGAGACGGCGACGCGATTGAAGATCGGGCGCGCCACGCTCTATCGCAAGATCGACCGCTACAACCTGCGCAGTTTTCGTCAACGCGACGCGGGCTGATTCCTCTCCAACGACCTGAGACACGGGCGCCGCACCTCGCATGAGGTGCGGCGCCCGTTGTCGTGGAGCGCGCGACGGTCCGGTTCGACCGAGGTGGACCTCACACAGCGCAGATGGCTCGTCCACCGTGCGGTTCGTGTCGGCGTGCGGGCCCGCACACCCCGTCCGCGAGGGATGGAGACCGTATGGATTCGGAATGGACCGGCTCGATCCTTGCATGGCTGCTTGCGCGTAGGCTCGCCGCGCACCAGGATTCCCCTCCCATGCGCACCATCCTTCCCGCGTTCTTCGCACTGACGTTCCTGCTGCTCGGCTGCTCCGGAGGAGACGCCCCCCAGGACTCGAACGGAGCTGACGAGGCGGGACGCGCGCCGCTGGTCTTCCTGGATCCCGAGGTCCCGGAGAGGCCGTACTTCCGCGATCTGGGCTCCGTGCCCCATGGCACGCGGCACACGCTCGACTACAAGATGCTCAACGCTGGCCAGCGCGACATCACGGTCCGGCGTATCGACCCCGCGTGCGCCTGCTCGCGCATCTCGCGCATCGGCTACCAGGCGGCAGATGGGACCTGGATCTCGGGCAACACGAGCGGCGAGGGCGACGTCATCCGCGTACCCGGGGGCGCCGAACTCGAGTTCACGATCGCGGTGGACACGGCCTTGCTCAAACCCAACCAGGACAAGCTCGAGATGGTGCGCTTCTTCACCGACGCCTCGTCGGTCGAGGAACGCAACACTCGTGGCGGGCTGTTCGACCTCGAGTTCCACATCCTCAGCGAGAAGCTGTTCCAGCTCACGCCCGGGCACCTGAGTCTCGGCGACATTCCCCAAGGCGCCGGCGGCGGAAGCCAGTTGACCATCCAAACCGGTCAGCCTCTTCTGCCTTGCCGGGTGATCGGTGTGATCGACCACCCGCCCGAGCTGGAGGTGGACCTGGCCATCAACGACATCCGGGCCGAGACGATGTGGCACCTGGCCGTCAGTCTGCCCGCTGGCCTGCCGCGCGGAGCGTGGACCGGCACCATCACGTTGAGCACGACCGACCGCAACGGGGAAGGGAACGAGGGCCGCCTGCACGTTCCCGTCAACGCTCAGGTCGTCCAGGACGTGCGCATCGTGCCGCAGATCCTGAACATGGGTCTGATCCAGGCGGGCAACGTCGGAACCCTCGCGGCGGAGATGCACGTGCTCGTCCCGGGCCAGCGCGTGAAGATCCTGGCCGCCGAGATCACGGGCGACTCCGCGGAGCACTTGACGATCGCGTACGCACCGCTGCGCGCCGACCCCGAGGGGCGCGACATGCTCTGGACGCTGAAGGTCGCGTGTGCGGCCGACGCACCCAAGGGTGCCCTCAACGCGATCGTCGAGCTGACCCTCGACGACGAGGTGACGCCCAACATCGCTGCCCGCGTTCAGGGCGCGGTACGCTAGCCGACGCACCAGGGACGTCCCCGGTAGGAACGCTTCTCAGGGAACGAGCCGGGCGATGCGCTTCTTGCCGACCTGGATGAGGATCGGCGCGTCCGGGCGGGCGATCGCAGCCGTCGGGTCCGTTTCGGCCACTCCGTCCAGCTTGACGCCTCCCTGCTTGGCCGCGCGCCGGGCGTCGGAGGTCGTGCTGGCCAAGCCCATCTCCTTGAGCAGGTTCGCCAGCGGGAGGGACTCGCCCCAGCCCGCGCCCCAACCGCACTCGGCGATGTCGTCGGGAAGCTGCTTGTCGCGCACCTCGCTGTTGAATGCAGCGGCGGCTTCCACCGCGGCGTCCGCGCCATGGAAGAAGGTGGTGATCTCGGCGGCGAGGCGTGCCTTGGCCTCGCGCGGGTGGCCTTTCAACAGGTCCGCGATCTCGCTGGTGGCGATGCGCGTCAACTGGACGAACCAGGTCTCCATCGCATCGTCGTCGAGGCGCATGACTCCGAAGGTCATGGTCTTGGCATCGTCCAGCAGACCGATGGCGTTGCCGTAGGACTTGCTCATCTTGCGCCCGTCCAAACCGTTGATCAGCGGGCCGGTGAACACGACCTGAGGCATCTGTTCCATCTGCTCCTGCAGCCGCCGGCCGACCAGGAGGTTGAACAGCTGATCGGTGCCGCCGAGCTCGACGTCGCACGCGATCTGGACCGAATCCCAGCCCTGCATCAGCGGGTACAGGAACTCGTTGATGCCGATGGGCTCGCCGGCCTCCATGCGCGTCTGGAACGTGTCGCGCTCGATCATCTGGGCGACGGTCATGCGCGTCGTCAGTTGCAACATGCCCTCGAAGCCCATGCTGTCGAA
>JAJDEX010000584.1 GCA_029259575.1 Planctomycetota bacterium
GAATCCGCTCCAATTCAACGATCCGGGCGACCTGGAGCGCTATCCGCGTGACCTGGACGCCGACGTCGAGCGGCTCTCCCGGGTGGGCTGCGGGGTCGTGTTCACCGGCTCGCTCGCCGAATTCTTCCCCGGCGCGCTGGACGCCCATGGACAGTTGGATCCCGCACGTTTCGTCGATCCCGGACCGTGTTCGATCGGGCTCGAGGGGGAGTTCCGACCCGGACACTTCCGGGGCGTCGCGACGATCGTCGACCGCCTGTTCGAGATCGTCGAGCCGACGCGCGCCTACTTCGGCGCCAAGGACTTCCAGCAGTGCCTGGTGGCCGACCACGTCGCGCGACGACGGCCGAACCCCGACGTCGTCGTGTGCCCGACCGTACGCGACCCCGATGGCCTCGCGATGTCCTCGCGCAACCTGCTGCTGTCCGCCGAAGGTCGCGTGGCGGGCCTGGCGATCCCCCGAGCCCTCGTGGAATGTCGCCGTGCCTGGCGTGCGGGTCAACGTGATGCGGGAGCGCTGGCGAGCGTCATGCAGGACGTACTGGCGACCGAACGGTTCGAGGTCGAGTACGCCGAGGTCCGCGACCCCGAAGCTTGGACGGACACGGCCCCATGCGGCGACCAGTCCCGGGCCGTCGCGTTGATCGCGGGATTGGTCGAGGGACGTGTCGGGACGGTGCGCCTGCTCGACAATCTGACGCTCGACATCGAGACCGAAGTCGGGCCGTGGGGAGCATGACCACCGTTCGGATCCGGGCCGCTGCGAAGGTCAATCCGACGTTGCACGTGTTGGCCCGACGCGACGATGGATTCCACGAGGTCGACACGACCTTGATGGCGCTCGAACTGGCGGACGAATTGGAATTGAGCGCGAGCGAGTCGCCTGGTGTTCAGCTGACCTGCGACGGGCCGTTCGCGTCCGCCGACATCCCGACCGACGCGCGCAATCTGGCGTTCGCGGCGGCGCGCGCCGCGTTCGATCGGGCAGCGCACGAAGCGGATGGCGGTTCGCTGCCGGCCGGAATCCGGCTGCGGTTGACCAAGAACATTCCCTCACAGGCAGGATTGGGTGGGGGATCTTCCGATGCCGCAGCGGCCTGGCGTGGCGTCGAAACCTTGCTCGATGTGACGCTCGATCGCGACGCCCGACGGGCGGCCTTGGGAGCGCTCGGGTCGGATTGCGTCTTCTTCGGCGACGCCGTGAACACGGGCGTTGCGCGTTGCACGGGACGCGGCGAGCGCGTCGTCGAACTCGCGGCTCCGCCCGCCGATTGGGTCGTCGCGCTCGTCACGCCGGCGGTGCCGTGCCCGACCGGAGCGATCTATTCCGCGTGGGCCGCCTCCTTGAGTGCTTCCACGGATCCGGCTACCGTTCCCGCCCCTCCGCTCACGCTTCCGGCGCGGCAAGCACGAGCGGGGCTTCACAACGATCTCGAGTCCGCCGCCCTCGTGGCGGTTCCGGAACTGCGTGCCTGGCGCGCGGTGTTGGCGGACGCGGGTGCCAGCGACTTCCTCCTGTCGGGCAGCGGTTCGAGCTTCTTCGGACTGTTCGACGACGACCAGGAGGCCGCACGCATCCTCGACCGCGTACGTTCCGGAGCCAGCGAGGCCGGACTCGCACACAGGGGCACCTGGGTCACCCGACCCGCCGGCTGCCTCACACCACCTACGCGTTCATGAGGGGAGCGACGCCGGGCTCGGGGACGATGTGTCCCGGGGGTCGGCGTGGCGGGCGAATCCCCATCCCTCCATGAACCTCTCCGAGATTCGCGTCCGACTCCTGGGCCGCCAACGCGACAAGCTGCGCGCCTTCGCCAGCATCACGATCGACGGCACGTTGGTCGTGCGCGACATCAAGGTCATCGACGGTCCCAAGGGCCTGTTCGTCGCGATGCCCAGCCGCCGCCTGCAGGACCGTTGCCCGTCGTGTGCGGGACGCAATCACCTGCGCGCCCGCTATTGCAACGACTGCGGAACGCGTTTGGAGGAGTCCCGAGTCGCCGCGGACGCCACCGGTCGCACGCGCCTGTACGCCGACGTCGCCCACCCCATCCACCAGGAAGCGCGGGACACGGTCGCCGCCGCCATCGTCGAAGCCTTCGAAGCCGAGTTGATCCGCTCGAAGGAAGAGGGCTATCGCGCCGTGACGTTCGACGACCTGGACTACGAAGCCCACGACTCCGAGATGGACGCGGACTGAGTTGGGTTCGTGCCGAAGATGCGGCACCGTATGTCCTGCGCCGCATCTTCGCCTACGTACCTTCGCCAACCTAGGTACGTGATCCAACGACCCATCAACGTTGCAACACGAACAGGATGTCGCGGGCGCGGCCGTTGCTGGCTCGGAAGCCGGTCATCGCGCCTTCGTCGTCCGTTTCGAAATCGAGCTTCGAGATCGATGAGGGTGCTGTGAACTGGTGCTGCTCGGCGGGCACGAGCATGGCGTCGTTGAGGCGGCGGTGTTTCAGCACCAAGTCCTCGCCTTCGACGGCCAACTCGTAGAACGTCTCGAGCTCTTCGCTGTAGTAGCGGCCGGCGTACGCAGCGAGGTCCTCGGGAGTGGGTGCCCAAGCTTCCTCTTCGACACGGTGGGCCTTGTGCTCGCCCCCTTGGTGCAGCGTCAAGCACGAGGCGTTCCCGTTCTCGTCGATGTCGAACACGACCTTCGCGTCGACGCCGTCGATCGTGAACGAGCGCGGCCCCACC
>JAJDEX010000585.1 GCA_029259575.1 Planctomycetota bacterium
CCGCGGCTGCGCTCGAGCAATCGTTGCCGGTCGGCAAGCTCGCAGGGGCGACGACCAGGAGACCTAGGTTTCCGGAACTGCTCCAGGAGTCCCAGTTGCCGATCTGAATGAGGTACTGATCGCCGTTCTGCACGCCCGCGAGAATGACCGAGCTCTCCCCCATGGTCGCGCACGGACCATCGTCGTTCGTCGTCAGGCAGGTCGCGCTGCAGTCGTTCCCGACGTGGACGTTCATTCCGGTGTTGGCGCCCTCGGAGCAGTTGTCGAAATGCACGTCTCCGCTCGCCGTGGCGGTCCAGGCGAAGAACACGTCCCGGGTGGGCGGCTCCGCGCCTAGAGTCTGGGCGCAGATGGCAGGGACCCCACCATCGAAGCCCGACGAGTCCGCGATCGAGCGGTCGTACTGGAAGGGCCCCATTCCCGAGATCACGTCAGGACTGGCGCAGGTGTCGTTCGACGGGGACGCCGGCAAGGGAGTGATGTTGAGAAACCCCAGGGCGGGGCCCGTCGACGTGTCCACCCAGTCGCCCAGCTGGATCAGGAAGACCTGCCCAGCCGCCGCGCCAAGGAGGTTCATCTGGTTCTCTCCGGTCAGGGCGCCACACACCCCATCCGCGTTGTTCAGCAAGCACGTGGCGGAACAGTCCCCACCCAGGTGAACGTTGAGCTCCGTGTCGTTCCCCTCGCCACAGTTGTCGATCTGATAGTTGCCCGACGTCACCACGGTCCAGGACCAGAAATGGTCCCGCGACGGAGCTCCGTACGGAGCCGATTCACAGAGGACGGCATCGCCTCCGTTGAAGGCGGACGAGGTGTTGGCCGTCCTGTCGTAGGAGAACGATCCAATGCCTGAGATCACGGTCGGTGAACTGCAGAGGTCTTGGGCAGTCGCAGGGCTCGCCGTAACCGCGAGAGCCACGAGTGCGAGACCGGTGAACGAAGTGGTGCCGAATATGGACATGGGACGGTGGTTCGTTTCGAAGGAAGGGGAGGTGGAACGCGTAAGAAGGATCGGCAAGCAGGTGAGATGACGGCCAGAAGGCGGAGCCTCCGCGACCATCGTCTTGGTCGGGTCAACGGGGCGGACGAGTCGGATCGACAGCCAGGATCAAGTGAAGGCCATCGTGATCTGATGGCCGACCAACGGGTATTGAATGGCGACACGGAACGCGCGGAACTCTGCAGAGTCCCATCCGAGCTTGTCGAACGTGAACTGCTGGAGCTCGATGTAGCGCGGGTACTCCTTGAGGCGCATGCGCTGCAGCCCGGTCCCCAGCACCTGGATCTCGTGCGGCGAACGGCGCAGGTCGAGAGCGCGAGTCTTGTCGTTGGCCGAGGCGGCGCCCCGTCCCGCCGTGTCGTAGACCATGAGCTTCGGCCCGGAACCCGGATAGATGTCGGCGTGCACGATCAGATCGAACACCATGCGACGCGAAGCCATCTCGGGGATCGTGTAGAAGAACGGCGGCGTCTCTGGGTTGGGCCCCACGTCGTTCAACTCGTTGCGGTTCCATTCGGCCACAACGAGGTCGACCTTGGACCCAGGACCGAACCCCGTCGGACCCAGGGAGTACTGGACCAGAGACCCGAACTCCTCGGCCATGAGCGGCGCGGGAGGAGAGTTGCAGAACTGGTTGAGACGGATGTCCTCGATCCCATCCAGCGCAGGCTTCCCGTCGAGTGTCAGGGGGACCCGCGGGTCGTCATGCTTCCGTTCGCGAGTTTCGGTGGTTTCGATCTCCGTGCGAAACGTCCCCACCTTCACACAGGCATCGGGACGGATCCGATCGAGCCCGAGCAGGCACTTGGTGACCACGATGTCGAGCTTGCCCGCCACGCTTCCGGGATGCAGGATCATCGTGTCGACCTCGAGTTCGTTGGACACGCCGTCGAGTTCGAACATCGCCTTGAAGATCGACTGGCGACGCTCCGCCTCGAACACGCGCCGCACCTCCGGAAGCCACGCGCTGAGCATCGCCTTGAAGCTACTGCGGTCCCCGGTGGTCTCGCGGATCAGCTGATCGAAGGCCGCCACCGAGTCGCGCGCCTGGGTCACGACCTCCGAATCCTCGACGGTGGATGCAGCGGCTTCGAGGAACTGCTGCAGCGGCCGAGGGCCGGGCAACATCTGCATGGTCGCGATCGGGTCGTCCTGGTCGAGAGCCTTCAGGAGGCGACTCGCGGAGACCATCGTGATGGCGGCTTGCTTGCTCAGACTCTGGGGTCCGGTCGGGCGGTTGGGCAGACCCGCCAGGACCCGGTCCAGATCCTGGGTGAGGGCCACGCCCACGGCCTCCACCCGGTGGCGGAGGTCGTTTCCAGGCTGAGCTGAGGGTGACTGTAGGGACTTGTTGGCCTGCGGCATGCCCCCACGATAGTCAACGGGGCTTCCCAGGGGCCGCTTTATTTCCAGGAAATCCTCCGCGAAGCCTTCCCGGAACCCGACCTGACCTGCTATACCCAGTTCATCGGCCAACGACCCGCGCGGGCTCCCCGCATCGTTCCTGCCTCTGCATGGAGCACCTCGGGGCCGCCGGCCTTCTCTACAGAAACCAGCTAGACCACCGAAACCGGCACACAAACCCCACTTTCAACCCGGTCTCTTCTTCAACCCCGTTTCCACAACATCATGTTCTTCAAGCAACTCCTGGTCGCCTCCGGCGCCATCGCTCTCTCCACCCTCGCGTCCGCCCAGACGTTCGACGCCTGCGGCACCATGCTCGACAACCCGAACGGCGGTCCGTCGAGCACGACCTCCTGCCGCATGTTCGTCGAGGACGGCACCGGCCTGATCTACCAGGTCGAGGGCGGCCCCCAGGGCTTCAACGACGGTGACCGCGTTCGCGCGACGGGCGACGTCACCTTGATCTTCGGCACGTTCTGCTGGGGACCGATCACGGGCGGCATGATCCAGAACGCCACCCTCACGGCCGACCCGACGTGCAACCCGCCCAGCTTCGACGCCTGCGGAACCATGCTCGACAACCCCAACGGCGGACCGTCGAGCACGACCTCTTGCCGCATGTTCGTCGAGGACGGCACCGGCTTGATCTACCAGGTCGAGGGTGGACCCCAGGGTTTCAACCACGGTGACCGCGTGCGTGCGACCGGCGACGTCACCCTGATCTTCGGCACGTTCTGCTGGGGCCCGATCACGGGCGGCATGATCCAGAACGCCACCCTCTCGGCCGACCCGACGTGCGACCCCGTCAACCCGATCGTCATCGGTTGTGATCCGGCGTCGAACCACTACCTCGGCAACTACGTCAAGCTCAACGACAGCGGCTTCGGTTCCGGTACGGGCAGCGACCTGCACCTCGACGCCAAGGACGGCCCCGCCGGTGAATTCGGCTTCTTCCTCATGTCCACGGACGGCTCCGCCTCGGCGGCAGTCTTCAACGGCATCCTTTGCCTGGGCAGCCCGACGGGTCGCTACAACACCCAGATCGCAACCAACCAAGGTCTCCCGCAGCTCAGCTCCATCGGCCAGTTCGATGTCCTCGGCAACCTTCAGAACCTGTCGGGAACGTCCCTGACCGGTTCGGGTTTCGACGTGCCCACCG
>JAJDEX010000586.1 GCA_029259575.1 Planctomycetota bacterium
TCGTGGATTCCCCGAACCGACGTGACTGCAGGTGGTGGCCTTCGTCCGTTCGGGATCGGTCGGAGGCGTACCTAGTCGATGCCAGGCTCGGACGAAGTCTCCTTCGTCTGCTCGGCCTTGCTCTTCTTGGGAGCCAGTTGCACCGAGCCATCGGTTCCGACGCTGAACGTCGCCGGGGTCGGCTTGCCGTTCTTGTAGGTGTTGAACTTCATGCCACCGTCGTCGGGGAACGCCACGGAGGCCATCGCCTTGCCTTTGTCGTCCTTGATGGTCAAGGTCGGGAGCTTGGTCGAGTAGGCGTCGAACGTCATCCGATCGCGACCGCTGGAGTCGCGCAACACGATGCGCTCGCCCCAGATCTCACGACAAACGGTGGAGGAGCTCTCCGGATCGACCGGAACGCTCGAGGACAACCCCATGACCAATGCGGCCAATCCGCCCAGGCCCAAAATGCCTGCACCTGCGGTCTTCAGGGTCTTGTTCTCGCGCTCGAGTCGGTCGAGCCGATCGTTGATGTCTTGGTTCATCATGGGGAGTCTCCTCTTGCTTGGGTTGTCGTGGCGCGGCGCAATGTGCGGCGTGCCGGGCATGAATCGGGCGCCCGATCCATGTGCTCGTTGTTGGGGAGCCGGCTGGTTGGATTCCGGGGGCTCCTCACGAACGTATCCATCGGACACGAACGGATCTACGAGCCAAACCCTTGGAACTTCCCCTCGTTACGGTCCGGAGGCGGAGAGGTTCAGGTCCTCTGCAGGGTCCCTAGGGAGGCCCTAAGGGGGGTGCTGCTGGGGGGCAACCGGCCGTACGGTCCACCCACGTCATTCTCGATCACACGTTCTGACGGGGCAGCGCGCCCGGGATCCGCTACCGGATCCCCGCGAGAATGGCGAACCACACCGTCATCGTGAGCACCCCGACCGCCAGGGATCGGGCGGGCCTCGAGTCGAACTGCCAGCTGCCCCACAGGAGGAACACGACCGGAACGAAAGCCCAGTACCGGGCCACGGCCTCGGGCATGAGGTCCTTTCCCATCAGGATCAGGAGGGAGATGCCCAGGCAGTACAGGAACAGCACGTACCAGTCCACGGCCGAGCGCATCACGCCGAGCCAGCGACTCAGGAGACCTGCGACCGGTGCAAATGGAATCGCGATGATCATCAGTACGAACGCGATGTACTCCTGAACGAAGCCGCTCAGCTGGTAGGTCGCAGCGCCCTTCTCGTGCGTCGGAGCGTCCACCGCGTTCAAGCGGATCAACATCGTGAAGATCACGCCCAGGATGACGCAGTACTGCACGGGGTTCGTGTAGCGCTTGCGTTGGCCGCCGATCCAATCGCTGGCCGTTCGACCAGGAGCACGCAAGAGTCCCCAGGTCGTGCGCAGGATCGGCGACTCCAGCGCGACGATCGAAGTGAGGGCTCCACTCAGGATCTCCCGAACGCGCAGGGGACCGACCGTCTTGGCTTGACCGCAGTGAGGGCAGTAACTGCCGACGGCCACGAAGTCGCAGTTGAGGCACTGCGTGGGCGTCGGTTCCTCGAGCGGATCGATCATGGGGGCAGCATGGCAGAACCGAGGTGCTTCCCGCCAGTTCGACCAGGATTCAGGCGACGTGCGCCCGATGACGCGGTACTCCCGACAGGTGCGCTACTCCGTTGAATTCTCGGACTGGCTAGGAGTCCAACTCGATACCCATCGCCATCAACTGCTTCTCGGCCTGCGGAGCCCAACCGCGGTTCGCCATCGGGCTCGCGGGGCTCGGGTGCAGGATCGTGCTGATCGTGGGGCCGTCCGTACCCAGGACGTCGGCCGCCTTCTTCTCGGCGAACTTGCCCACGCCGATGACGCGCTCGGGTGCGATCGCCGCGACCATTTGCGCCAACGCCTCGTCGCACACCTCGAACAACGGTGCGCGGTCCTCGGCCGACAGCTTGTCCGGCGTCAGGTTGCGTCCACCCGCTTCGAGGAAGAGCAGCGGGCAGTAGTTCCACACGAAGAAGCGCTCGAAGAAGGCTTCGGGGGTGCCGAAGCGTTCCTGGGCCCAACCCCAGAGGCGCGCGCCGGACACCTCGTTGCGCGTACACGCGAGTCCCTGCACCGGGCGCTTCGGATGTTCGTCCTGGGGTCGGCCGACCTTGCCGCCGATCTTCAGCCAGTCGCGTACGAACGAGACCTCGCCGAACGGCACACCGGTCTGCGCCATGCCGAACGGGCCCGGGTTCATCCCCAGGAACATCGCTTCGACGCCTGACTTGGCGAAGCGCTCCAGGTACTGCTCGATCGGGGCGCGCGCGTAGACGAGCGGGTTGTAGACGTGCGCGACGGGCTCGCCGAACGTCAGCGTGTCACAGGACTTCGCCAACCGGCGGGTGATCGTCTTGGGGCTGGCGGTGCGGGGCATGCAAGACAGCTTAGCGACTCGACGCTCGAAGTCGCGCACGTTCGGCGTACACCGCGTTCCTACTCTTCGTCGAACGCGCAGTCCTCGAAGGCCAGGAGGCGCGGAACGAGCAACCCTGCGAACGACCACTCGGGTTGGACCACCACGCCCTGCAATGCCACGTAGAACGTGCGCCGGCCCTTGCGCGCGACGAAGGAATGGCCGATCGGGGTCTGGCCTTCGGTGACCTGGAACGCGCGGACCTCGTCGCCCCAATGGTGCGCGTCGTGCGTTTCGATCAACCCGACTTCTCCTCTGCGCTCCAGGCGGAAGTCCATGAGCAGATGGACGCGGGCGAACGAGAACGCCGTCGCCGCGTCCGCCTCGGTGGCGTGCAGCACCGCGCGGCACGTCAGCGTGATCGGGTCCTCGCCGCCGGAGTCGTAGTGGCACGTGATGGACTCGGGACCGAACAGTCGGCGCGTGACCGCAAGGGTCTCCAGCGCGGGATCGTAGGTGAAGGCACCGGTCCAGTGCGCCACGTCCTGACCGGTCAACACGGCCGTCGTCTGTTGCGCGTTCGCAGGCGTGGATGTTTCAAGGTGCGTGACGATCCACGCGCCTCCAACGATCAACACGACGGCCAGGATCCTTCCTGCGCTCGGAATCCATGCACCGATGCGCGTGCGCAGGCGCCACGAACGACTCTGGATCGTGTGGACGCCGCGTCGTGAATAGGGACTGCTGCGTCGCTTGTGCAGCGCGATCTCATCCGCCGTTACATGCATGGGGGACGTGTGAGACGCCGGCTCACCGTTCATGATCGGGCGGACCTCACGCTCACGAGGGGAGTCCTTCAGGCGCAGTTCCATGACCTTTGGATCGGCACAGAACGGCGAGGGCCCAAGCCCCATGCCGCGGCCCCGCGATGGGCAGGGAAAACACGCGGTTCGAAGCTCTACTCCGCGACCGCCGAGCAGTGCGCTTCGTCGCCGTCGATCTCGACGCGCAGAACGACGGGACTGCAACACACGGGGCAGTCCTCGACGTACTCCTGGGAGCGGCCCGCGGCGTTGTCGACGGGAATCACGATGTCCTCGCCGCAGGAGGGGCAGATATAGCTGGTTTCCATGGTGGCGTGCGCGCGGTTGGAAATGGGTTCCATGTCGCTGGGAAGCGCTTTCCACTTTGTAGGGCTTGTGCCTCGGAAGTCCAGTTGGTGCGGTCGGGAATGTGGTCGCAAGTTGGATCTCTTTTCCTCCTAAATGCAGTGGATTCCGTCGATGTGGATGTCATGCAGATCCCGTCCCGATCCAATGCGTCCGCCCTGGCGAACCCCACGCCCTCGCGCCCTCTTCACAAAGGTGCGCAAGGAATCCCCATGAAGCCCGTGATGACCTCGGGTGCGCCGACCGACGTGAAGCCCAAGGGAGACGAGGGCGTCGCCTTGGCCGCGCGCGTCGAGGCCTGGGCGTCTGAAGTGATGGGCCGGTTGGAAGGACTGGAAGGCGATCTCTCCAGCGAGGGTGCCGCGCGCATGCAGGACGTGCACGGGAACTTCCAGGCCAACGTCGCGTCGCTGCTCGAGGGCATTCGCTCCGGTGCGATCGACGGTGCAGGCGCTTCGCGGAACGTGGGGGCTCTGCTCGGCGACCTGAAGTCCGGCATGGCCGACGTGCGCGCCGAGATGCGCGTGGACGAGAAAGGTCCTGCAACGGTCAACGCCGCGCAGGCCTCCAAGGGTGCCAAGGCCGTGGACGGGCTGATGCGCGCCCAGGAAACGCGCGCAACGAACGCGTCGCTGGGAACCGACATGGCCCAGGGCACGCAGGGATCGAGCGACATGACGCCCGCCGAGCGCGTCGCCATGTTGCGCGAGCAGATCCTGGAGCGCCTGGGCAGCGCGTCCGGGATCGACGGCGACACCATGCGCGGACTGGGCGAGCAGCTGAACGCCGAGTTCGGAACCGTTCTGGACGGACTCGCGGACGGTACGCTGGCGATGAGCGACGTCGGCCCCAGCATCCTGTCCTCGATCCGCAACCTGGCCAGCGGCCTGCAAGCTCCGGCGGCTCC
>JAJDEX010000587.1 GCA_029259575.1 Planctomycetota bacterium
GATCGGTATGGCCCTGGTTCTGAACTGTGCCAGGCACCGTATCCCGCACGTATCCCGCAGGTGACGTAGGTCAGTTCCGCGCAGCCGGGTCGAACAACTCGTCGGGGTCGTTGACCTCGATCTTGTAGTCGCGCATCCGCATCTTCAGCGTGAGCATCACGCCCGTCGCGGTCGACGGTTCGTCGCCCAGCGACTTCCACTTGTCGTACTTGCGGTCGAGCGGGCGCTCCGACTTGTTCTCTTCGCTCTGAACGCGCACGCGCACATGGAACGAGGTGCCGCCGTCCATCGGGGTCCACTCGAGTATGACGCGCTTGCGCCAACCGTGGAAGGGATCTCGCTGTTCGTTCCAGCGCGTCTCGACGCGGCGGTTGCCGGTGTCCAACCCGCCCGAAACCGTGAATCCACGTTCGTGCAACGTGTGCTGGATGGTCGTGACCAACAGACTCTCGTTGCCCGTCGCGACCTCGCGCTCCACCCATGCGGCTCGGCTGGACGTGCAAGCTCCGCACAATCCTCCGAGCAGGAGCGCGGAGATCAGGATGACGAGTCGGGACCAGGAGCGTGCGTGCATGGATCGGATCATCGTGAGGATTCCTCGTAGCGGCGCCCCTCTTCGGGACTGTGCTTGTCGCGCAGGACGATACGCACGGGAACTTCCGAGAACGGAAGCTCCTCGCGGATGCGGTTGTTCAGGTAGCGCAGGTAGTCCTTGCCGATCAACCTCCGGTCGTTGACGAACAACACGAACGTCGGCGGATGGACCTCGGCCTGCGTCGCGTACTTGAGGCGCACGCGGTGGCCCTTGGAGGACGGACTGCGCGCCTCGAGCGCCTTCTCGAGCACGCGGTTGAGCTCGCCGGTCGACACGCGGTTGCCGGCCTGGGTGTTGAGCTCGTTGGACAACGCCAGCAGCTCCTCGACCCCGCTCTTGTTCTTGGCGGACAGGTAGACGATCGGCGCGAACGAGAGACTGGGCAGCTGGGCCTCGAGATACTCGCGGAAGTCCTCGGGCGTGCGATCCCCCACCAGGTCCCACTTGTTGGCCGCGAGGATCACCGGCTTGTGGTGATCGACGGCGTACTTGGCGAGGCTCTTCTCGACGCTGGCCATCTTCTGGCTCACGTCGAACAAGAGGATCACGACGTCCGCACGCCGGATCGTCTTCTTCGAACGCGCGTCCGAGAAGAACTCGATCGCATCCTCGACCTTGCTGCGCCGACGCACGCCAGCGGTGTCGATCACCGTGAAGGCCTGACCGTCGCGCTCGAACACCACATCGACGGCGTCGCGCGTCGTACCCGGGATCTCGCTGACGATCATGCGCTCCTCGCGCGCCAGCACGTTGGTCAGGGTGGACTTACCAGCGTTGCGCCGTCCGACGACGGCGAGCTTCATCGTGCGACCGCGATCGGGCTTCTCCTCCGGCGCGCTCGGCAAGAGTTCGCCCAGGCGCTCGTGCAGCGGCAGCAGGCCGATGCCGTTCTGCGCGCTGATCGGGAAGACGTCGTTGCTGACGCCCAGACGACGGAACTCCTCGACCTCCCACTCGTGACTGGGTCCCTCGACCTTGTTGACGACGACCAGGATCGGGATCTTCTTGCCGCGCAGCAGCTTGGCCACGTGCTCGTCGAGCGGGGTCATTCCGTCGCGCACATCGACGACGAACAGGACGAGGTCCGCATGTTGCATCGCCGTCTGGACCTGGCTCTCGACGTGCGGCCCCAGGTCGTCGCGGTCGACGATGCCGACGCCACCGGTGTCGATCACCTCGATCCAGCGATCGCCCCACGGCGTGGACAGCCGCGCGGGCACGGAGATGCGATCGCGCGTCACGCCGGCGGTCGGCTCGACGATGGCCACGCGGCTGCCGCAGAGTCGGTTGAGGAGCGTCGACTTGCCGACGTTCGGTCGACCGACGATGGCGACGCGGGGCAGATTGAATTTGGGGTCGGTCATGGGATCAGGTCCGCCGAATGGATCAGGCGATACCGAGCGTACGGTGGACCTGGGGGACCACGCGCACTTCGAGGCCGAGGTCGCGCGCGTCCTCGGCCAGGTCGTTCAGGAGTTCCGCCGAAGGGGCGGTCGCTCCTCCGAGGGGGGTCACGGGTTGCAACACCACGGGGGTCCCGGCGGCCAGGCCGGACACGTCCTCGAGCAGTTCCTGGTAGTCGTCCCGCGAACGCTCACCGGACACGACGATCTTGGCGCAGGCGTCGCGGCCGGAGACCAGGGTCAGACAACGGCGACGCGCGATGCGCCACGTGGCGAGGTCGTTCGGCGCGGTCTCGGAGGTGGACCGTACGCCGTCCGGACCCTCGAAGATCGAAGGTACGGGCGCCTCGAGATCGGCGGGGAGCTTGAGGTCCAGGCTGACGTGATCGATCACGTCGATCACGCGCGCGAGCGCTTCGGGATGTCCCCCCGCCGTCTCCAGGTGCAAGCGGCGTCCGCCCAACATGGTCCGCAGGCCCAGGATGAACTCGGGCCAGATGAGCGGTTCGCCGCCGGTCAAGCTGACGGTGCGTGGGTCGCGCGGCTCGGCGCTGCCGATCCAGGTGATCGCGTGGAACGGCGAGGCCCACAGCGGGTGACGTTCCGGACCGTCCGGCGTCATCACGCGCGCCGATGCAGCGGCGGGAACGTCCCAGGACCCGGGCGTGTCGCACCACGTGCAACGCATCGGGCAACCGCGTAGACGCAGGAAGACCTGGGGTTCGCCGACATAGCGGCCCTCGCCCTGGATCGAGGCGAAGACCTCCAGCACCGGTGCGAGAGCGGGATGGTCCATGATCGACGAAGCCCGCAGGCCTGTGGGCCCACGGGCGTGGAAGGTTGGGGCGCGGTGAGAGCAGGCGCGTGGCCCGTAGCAGACCGTCCGCGAGTGGGACGGACCTCACCGGAAGCGACGAAGGGAACCGTGTCACGCGACGCATGCGCCGCGGGCGGTTCTCAGTCGTCCTTCTTCTTCTTGGCCTTGACCTTGAACTTCGTACGCACCTTGGGGAGGCCGTACACGGAGGCGGATTCCGGATCGATCTTGCCCGTACGGATGAGCTTCTGAAGTCGCTCGATACGTGTGAAGACGGAGCGCTCTCCGACGAGGGTGTTGACGCCCTGGAGGCTGGGATGGATGGACATGGCTCGCGGAAATCGATTCGGGGTCTCGGCCGAAGGTCTCGGGCCGATCGAGGAGCAACCGTCGAGATCGAGGGCTGCCGAGGATCTCGAGCCAGGAGGTTCCTGGCGCGATAAGGCGGAGGAGTCTACCAGCGGGGCCCTGCCGTGGGAACCGAACGCCCCCACCTTGGTGATTTCTCGCCGGATTCGGGTGCCCTCGTCGGCGGTCGCCCCGGTCGGGAGGGGCCCGGTCCGTGGTCGGTTCGCCGGTTCGGGGCGGTGCAAGCCCAAGGCTGGGGCCAAGGCAGGACTCGAGACATGCCTCGGAGGGTGGCCCGGAAGACGTCCCGAACGCAGACCTGGGAACGGCCCCGTGAGCCGGGTCCCGCGCGGTGACCGGTGGAGGAACCGGAGTACGCCCGGAATCCACTCCAGGGATCGAGCGGACGGGGGTTCCGTTCCGAACCCGGCGAAGCGCGACCACTCTGCGCTCCGCACTCGCCCCGCGAATCCCGGCGGTGCCAGGAACGATCGACGCGAGCTCGGATCAGCGCTGGGGTCCGAGTGCGCCCGCGGAGGAGGGCCGCGCAGGAACCTGGTAGGTGTCGATGGACACGGTGTAGGGCCCGCGCAGGTACTGGTCCTCCCCCTTGGGTCCCTGGAGGGAGACCAATCGGCGCTGGAGGTCCTGGAGATCCATGACGTGCTCGGCGGCTCCGACGAACAGGAGCAGCTTGCCCTTGTGCTGGATCGGGCGTGCCACGGGAAACTGTTGATCGAGCAGGTACTCCCGCGCGAGCCTCATGAGGTCGGCACCACGCGAGTCGTCTTTCTGGGTCAACGCCATCACGGTGTACTTGTTGGTCGGGTCGGCCAGGGCGCGGTCGGGGGCGGGCAGCGACCCCACCGAGACCCCCTGGTTCCCACCTGGATTCGAGCCGCCGATGCCAGCCGTTCGATCCGAGTTGTTCGACGAATCGCCTTCCCACCCACCGCGCGTGTTCGGCATGCCGAGGGAGGCGGAATTGCCGGTGCGCAGTTCGCTCTCGCCCGCGTCGCTCAGGGTTCCCAGCGATCCATCTTGAGGACCGCGGCCCGCGAGCCAACCCAGCGCGAAACTGAGTCCGAGGAGCGCGACCAGAACGGTGAGGAACGTGATACCACCCACGGGCAGGACGAGGCCGTCTTCGACCTCGGTCGCCGGACCGACGGGTGCCAAGGGCTGCGGCACCGACGGGGGCGGCGCTCCGCTGGAGCGTCCCGTCGTCGGGGACGTCTGGGGGGGCTGGGGTGCCCTGGGTGCCGGAGCTTGGGGAGCTGAGCCACCTGCGGCGGGCCGAGCGCCTTGGGTCGCGACCGAAGGGGCGTGACCTCCAGCGCGTTGGGCAGATCCTGCGGCAGGAGCCTGGGCAGCGGACCGATTTCGCGCCGCCTGGGCCCGTTTCGGCTGCAGCACCGGCGCATCGATGCTCGACCGGTTGCTGTTCGGCTTGGAGGCCGCGGCGCGGGCTTTGGCCCGGCGTGCGTCATCCGCAGCCGCGGCTTCACGCAATTCCCGAGCACGTTGCTCGGCTTCGGCGGAGGCCCGGAAGGCCTCCAACATGTTGTCCCTACGCTTGGCCATCAGACTCTCCTGGCCCGTGCGGAGGCCTTTGGGGATCGAGTGCCAGGAGCCTAGGAATCCGAGAGGGCCGATTCAATGCGCGTCCAGGGGACGACCGTTTCGGCGCGCGAGGTTCGGAGCGCCACGAAAACCGCGTGAGGGAATTCCTTCGTTCCAAGACCACGTTTTTGGCGGTTGGATCGGACCGCTGCGCGTCCCGGTGCGTCTTGGTGATGTCCCTAGGGCCAGATCGAGGCCAATAAACGGCCCCCCCAGCACGTAGAGAGGGCAGCCAGGCCATTTCAGCCGCCAGGCTCCCCTACGACGTTCAACCCGGACTCTCCTAGCTCTCCCCATTCCGTCACCCCTCGCGCCACGATCCTGACGGGTCTCTGACGAGAAATGTATGCATATGGGGATAGCATGGTCGCCAGGGTCCCCTTCCAACGAGCCCTCCAACCCAACTGAATCATGAACAAGGTCGCCGCACTGATCGCCCTGTCCTTCGCCCCCGCCTTCGCCGGCGGCCTCGCCGTGGAGGAAGCCCACGCCGCCCCCACCGTCCAAGGCGACAAGAAGGGCTATCACGTCAACGAGAAGTTCGGGTTCCAGTTCAAGCCGCCCAAGGACTGGAAGCACGTCGCACTCAAGCAGGACGAGACCTACTTGGGCGCCAAGTACGTCTCGGACAAGACCTACTTCTGGCACGACAAGCTGACCGGCTACACGATGGACAACACGCCCGAGGTCATGGTGATCTGCTTCGCGCACGAGAACCTGACCGAGGAGACGACCGCCACCGAGGACGAGGAGGGCAACGTCACCATCAAGTGGAACCCCTACAAGGATTACGACGACTTCCTCCAGAAGACGTTCCAGGGCGAGGGCTTCTACAAGGACTCCACCAAGGAGACCAAGGTCGGTGGCGTCGAGTGCTCGCAGTACATCTACAAGGTCGAGAAGATGGGCGCGCCGAAGCTCATCCACACGTGGATCTTCCACGGTGAGGACATCGACTACGCCGTGCAGACCATGGTGTTCACGAGCGAGTACAAGAAGCTGAAGAAGACCATCGATCGCAGCTTCAAGTCCTTCAAGCTGATCGAGCGCAGCGGGGAGAGCTTGGCCGGTGGCAAGACGGGGATCACGTTCATCACCCGCAAGGACATGGATGCCGAGGATCCCAAGGAGCGTCGCACCCAGCGAATGACGTCCGAGGACCAGGTGCGCAAGCGCGCCGTCGAGAGCCTGCCCGAGGATTGGGAAGCCTCGACCCATGGCAACGTGCTGATCCTCAGCCACGTCGACAAGAAGCTCGCCAAACGCTTCGGCGAGCATGCTGATGCATTGCTGCGATTCTTCGAGGAGGAGTTCCCGTACTGGGGCAAGGGCGAGTACGCGCGCAAGCCCATCATCCGGATCTGCGAGAACCGCGACGAGTTGATGGCCTACCTGAAGGGCGCGAACATCAACACGTACGACACGGACGGCATCCCCGAGATGGAGATCCTCTCCTACAAGCCCGACGGAGGATTCACGGGGAAGGATATCGACCCGTTGAACCGTGCAGTGCTGGGATCGTGGCTCTACGAGCGGGATTCGGACCTCTACAACGGCCTCCCCAGCTGGCTGAACGGCGGCCTGCGCTACGTGATCGGTGGCATGCGACTGGACGGTCGCAAGCTCGAGTTCCGCGAGAACGACACCGACCGCCAGCTCGCCAAGACGTACCGCGGCAAGGGCGTCGACACGCCGCCGCGCGAGCTGCTCAAGTACACGCAGAAGGACTTCTCGGACGCCGGCGGAGAAGCCGACCGCGAGACCTACCAGCGCAACCTGGTGATGTCCTACGCATTCGTGCGCTTCCTGCTCTCGAAGGAGTGCAAGAAGAACAAGCACACCAAGGACCTGCTCGAGACCTACATCACGACGCTCGACGCGGTCACCGAGGAGATGTCCGAACGCATGGACTCACTCAACGAGTACGAGGCGCCCAAGACCGAGGAGGAGGAGGCCACCGCCGGCAAAGCTCGCGCCGAACGCTTCCGCCAGATGGAACGTGAGACCGTGGACGCCACCTTCGAACGTGCCTTCGGGGAATGGGGCGACGACGAATGGGACAACGTCCACAAGACCTTCTGGGACTGGCTCTAGGCCCCACAACCACCATCATCGAGGAGAGTTGAACATGATGAATTTCGCAACTTGGATGCGCAGAGCCTTGGCCGTGAGCGGGCTCGTCCTGATCGCCCCCGCCGCACAGGCGGACATCCTGGCGCTCAAGGACGGCCGCGTCATCGAGGGTCCGAAGATGACCCAGGACGAGGACTTCGTCGTCATCTCGTACAAGAACGGCGACGTCAAGGTCCCCCATGCGTTGGTCCGATCGGTCATCTCCGAAACGGCCGGGGACTACGTCCCGCGCACGGACGAGGAGAAGGAGAAGTACAAGGAAGGCCTCGCGCTCTACGAGGACAAGTGGATCCCGATCGCCAAGCGCAAGAAGCTGATCGAGAAGGACACCGCCAAGGAGTTGGAGCAGATCACCGAGGATCGCGCCCATGACGAATGGGGCACGCGCCGCAAGGAGGAGTCCAAGAACTTCCGCTGGGAGTACACGGTCCCCGAGCACGTGAAGGACGCGTTCGTCAGCCGCTGCGAGTCGTACTACGAAATCTTCACCAAGGACTGGAAGGTCAAGCGCGACAAGCGCAAGGAGAAGATGAAGATGAACTTCTTCCGCGACGTGAAGGAGTTCTACCAGGTGGGTGGAGCCGGTCCCGGAACGCTCGCGTACTTCATGTTCCTCGGCGACTACGACCTGTGCCTCTTCTACGACCAGACGAGCATGGAGTTCACCGAGATGGTGCTCTACCACGAGCTCAGTCACTACCTGCAGAAGTTGCTGAACGAGGACTTCAAGGTCCCCCACTGGCCGGGTGAAGGCGTGGCCGAGTACTACGGCGGCGCGCTGTGGGACGCGAAGAAGAAGAAGATGGACATCGGCCTCATGCAGGAGGGTCGACTGGCCGAGGTCAAAGGCGACATCGAGAGCGGGACGCGCCTGAAGCTCAAGGACGTGGTCACCATCCAGGCCTACACCGACTACAGCTGGGGCTGGACGCTGGTGCACTTCTTCATGTCCGACTCGAAGTTGAAGAAGGGCTTCCAGAAGTACCTGAAAGGGCTCGCGAACGACAAGAACGTCAAGCGCACCATGGGCTCCTTCAACCTCTGGTTCGTGTCGCCCGAAGAGTCCTTGCGCTACCTGATGGAGTGCCTCGACATCAAGGACGAGCAGGAGCTCGCCGCGCTCGAGCAGGAGTGGTACGCGTACATCGACACCGAACTCGTGCTCGAGGGCGTCAGCGGTCTCGAAAAAGGCGCCGTCCAGGCCATGAACCAAGGCATGCGCCTGCGTGCGAAACGCCTCTTCAAGGAAGCCCTCGATGCGGGCAGCGAGAGCGCCAACATCCACTATCGCTACGCGGGCATGATCCGGTACGAGGACCGCAGCCAAGCCCTCGAGCTGATGCGCAAGGCGGTCGAACTGGATCCGGTGACGCCGATCTACTGGTACTCGCTCGGTGACCTCTTGGAGGACAGCGACGAGGACGAGGGCCAACGCATCAAGAAGCTGGCGATCGAGATGGACCCCCGCGTCGAGCGGCAGAAGATCGACTTCTCGAAGCTCGGCGAGCAGGAATAGGTCCGCGCGACGTGGGCGCTGCCCGTCCCCGATCGTGATTCGCCAGGAGGGCGGTGGCTGCGAGCCATCGCCCTCCTCGCTTGCGGCCCGCTCGAGCGCTGCGTTCGGGTCACGCCGCTAGGGGTTCGGACACCGCGTCTCGCAGCACCCAGCGGCTCCACAACGCCCGGCTTCCTGGAGCCGAAGGTCGCTCCCAGGACCGACCGGGATACGAAGGTCCGGAGTTCACCCGATCCTCGTAACGACTCGATGCCGTTCGCGGTGGTTCGCCGGACGACGCGAGCGTTCCCCCATGGTCGCGACGCGGATCAGTCCCCAGAACTGGATTCCAGGTCGCGTTCCGGAGCGTCCTCGCCCCTCACGGATTCGCGCTCCTGGGACGTGACCTGCATGCCGGCGATGCGCCATGCACGGCCATCATGGGCGATGCGAAACCGTGCCGTGTACCGGGTCCGACGGGGATGCTCGTGCGCGAAGTGAATGACGCGACCATCGACGCGCCAATCGGCGATCAGGTCGAAGGCAGGTGCTTCCAAGGTCGACGCGGACTCGACCGGATCGACGTCGATGTACTCGATGGCGTCCACCTGGCAGATCGCTCCGGCGCCGTCCTCACGAAAAACGAGGCTGTCCCGGATGCCGGTGAAGATGCCTTCCAGGATGGAGCGGTCCACGCTGACCTCGAGCAGGTCGTACACGGAGGAGTCGGTGGTGGCGTCGAACGCCGCGTAGACGCGACCGTGAAGCACCTCGAACAACTCGCGCGCCTCGTCCCCTTCGGGCACACGAATGCTGCGCGCCGCGAACACGAACGAGGAGCCCGCCAGGAGTCCTGCGGCGGTGAGTCCGATCGCCAAACGGCGCCGACGCGTCGCCCAGGCCAGCGCACCGGCGAGGACGCCCAGAGCCAGCGCAACGCCGGCGGTGCCGTAGTCGTGACGAACCTCGATCTGCACGGGCCGCAGGTCGATCGGTCCGCCGGGCTGCGGTCGCCAGATGAAGGCGGGGTCCTTCTCGCTGAGAACGAAGTAGTCGCGTCCGCCCTCGGACTGCGCGTGGAACGGCACGGTGGGAAGGCCGCCGCGCGTGTCGGGCGGGAAGAAGTCCCAGGTCAACTCGATGACTTCGGGGAGCCCGGTGCACGCGTACTCCAGTTGCAGTTCGAAGGCATGCTCCTTGCCGAACATGGGTACGGAATCGTCGAACCCCTGGACGTGGACCACGGTCGGATATGTGGCGACACCATCGATCAGCAAGGGTCGCACGTCGTTCGCGAACGTGTCCTTCGCGCTGCGCATCAGCTGGGCGCGCACGTCCTCGGTGAGCGGGAACGGCACCGGCCACTCCGCTTCCAGACCGAGGAACGGACCCACGATGCGTTGCTCGCCGGTCAAGGTGAGCTGCACGCTGGATTCGCGCACGTTCATCTGCAACAGGATCGGGGGCCCCGGATGCGAGGCACCGAATCCCGCGGCGAGTACGAGCGCGGCGAGCACGGGTTCAGCGTCCTCCGTCCGAGGTGACCGGCTCCTCGGTTTCGCCCGACGACCCTTCGTTCGGTCGCCCGCCGTCATCGTCAGCGTTGCCATCGTCAGCGTTGCCATCGTCGGCGTTGCTGTCGTCGGCGGAGTCGTCAGCGCTTCGACCTCCGACGTCGGCACCCTCGACGTTCTCTGCGGGCACTCCATCCTCGGCGGTATCGTCGTTCGGCTGCGCTCGGTTCGATTTGGCGTCCAGACTTCCATCGTCCTCCGGCTGACTCTCCGGCGGAGGCGGCGGCAGGTCGCGCAAGAGTTGCCGCGTGAGATCGACGTACTCTCCGGTCGGCTCGAGATCGAGGTACGCCTGCAACACCTGCCGACCTTCCTCCATGCGCTTGCAGCGGCCCAACGCTTCGGCCAATCGAATGTGAACGGGCTCTGGAAGCGTGGCCTTCTCGAGGCTCGCCAGGTCCACGACCTCGTACCACTGATCCACGGCGGACTCGAAGTCCCCCATCTCGAAGTGCAGGGTGGCCAAGTAGTGCCGCGCGAGGAGCGAGTTCCGGTCGTGAACCAAAGCCGCCTTGAAGTGAAGGACTGCGGCTTCGAGATCTTGCTCGGCGAGCGCAGCCATCGCCTGGTCGGTGCAGGCTTCACCACGCTCGACCGCGATCGCATGCAGGCCCGGCTGGAACGTGGCGGCTTCCGCCAGTTGATCCTCCCAAAGGGTCAAGTTTCCGCCTTCGCGCGCCGTTCTGGCCAGGGCGACGTGAACGAGGGCCTCATCGGTCAGGACCTGCAGGCCCGTGCGCAACTCCTCATCGAGGATGCCCAGTTCGCGTGCACGCAGGAAGTACTCGATCGCAAGGTCACGGTGGCTCTGATGGAGCGCGACGATGCCCGCTTTCTGGTAGTGGTTCGCGAGTTCGGGGCCGAGGTCCTCACCGGCCGCGATCGCCTCCTCGAACACTTGCAAGCCCGCGCCCCACTCCCCGTTCATCATCAGCATGTCCGCCAGGAACACGCGCACGTCGGGATCGCCGGGATCGATCTCGGCCGCTTTCACGGCATGCGAGAGTGCCGTGCGACGGTCATCGCCCGCGTGGGATTTGCCGACCAACAGGTGTGCTTGACCGAGCGCACGGTCGCAGAACGGCAAACGGGGTTGGGCCGCGCGGGCATCCTCGAGATGCTTCAGGCCGACGCGCGACATCCGCTCGGTGCAGATGTCGACGATGCCCTGCGCGCGCAGGAGCTCCGCCGGAAGCAGCGCTCCCTTGAAGAGCTCCAGGGCCTGCGCCAATTCCTGATTCGCCGTCGCGTTCATGCCGCGCCACGCGTGGACCTCGATGGCCGTGGCCAGAACGCGAGCGTCCCCGGGTGCGATCCCACGTGCGGCCGCCAGGTTCTGCTCCATGACGATGTCGTCCTCGAGCAACAGCGCGAGACGTGCGTCGAGCAGCACACGATCCAGCGGCGTGAGGACCGCGTCCGCTTGTGTGCGCAGAGTTCCGGCCTGGAGGAGGTCCCCGCGATCGATCGCCTGCTGCAGAGCCTCGATGCGCGGGTCGTGGAAGCCGTCCCCCTGTTCGCCGGGTGCGAATGCGGCGGAGTCCGAAGATCCGAATGCCGGGGGCGCGGAGTCCTTGTGCGTCCCGGGGCCCAGGTCGTCGGTCGAGTCGGTCGAGGCCTTCGTGTCGGAACACCCGGTGAGGGCACCGATCCCGAGGCAGAGGCTCGCGAGGGCGACCAGGGTGGACCACGGCGAGGATGCGTGGTGTTGGGAAGACCTGTGGAAGAGCATGGTTGGGGACAGGGAGTCCGGAACGGCCTGGGACCCGGAGCGGGGGGCCTCGAAAGGTTCCTGGGATCGAACAGACTAACGGGGCACGGCCGGGCGGATACGATTCCTGCACGATCGTCGCGCCCGAATCGGGATCGCTCCCCTTGTGGGCGATTTGGGTTCGAGATCGACCCGATTCGTTCGGACATCCATCGTTTGGATGCCCAGCGGTTCGACACGGCTCGGCTCGACACGCATCGGTTCGCCGGAGAGACTCTCTCCCATCCCCCCCCCCGCCCTCCCCTGTGTCCCGTGTTCGAAGGCCATGGCCTACGGACATCGGGGATCGTCGGCCTCACGGCCGTCGATCGTGTGACCTGCCCCCGCGGGTGACGCACCTCCCCTTCCCCCAAGCCTGTTTCGGTCCTGTGGAATCGGTTCGCTTCGTCACCTTCGGCTGCAAGGCCAATCAATACGACACCCAAGTGCTCAGGGAAGCCCTGCTGCGGCGCGGTCTCGAGGAGTCCTCGAAGCGCGCCGACCTGGTGGTGGTGAACACCTGTGCCGTCACCGCCGAAGCGGGTCGCAAGGCTCGGCAGTTGATCCGGCGCTTGCACAGGGAGGACGCTTCGACGCGGGTCGCGGTTACCGGTTGTTCGGCAGAAAGTGAGCCGGAGATCCTGCGCGCGTTGCCAGGCGTCGAGTGGGTGCTGCAAGGGGGTGAGGCGAAACGGCCGGTGAACTTCCTGAAGCAACTCGGGCACGAGGTCGATCCCGAGGAACTCGGCATCCCGTCGGGGATCACCGAATTCAGCGGGCACACGCGCGCGTTCGTCAAGATCCAGGACGGCTGTGACATGGCCTGCTCGTTCTGCATCATCCCGAGCACGCGCGGGAAGTCGCGCAGTCGGGCTGCTGAGGAACTCGGGCTCGAGATCCGGGGCCTGATCGAAGCAGGGCACGTCGAGGTCGTGCTGTGCGGGATCCACATCGGGCATTGGGGTCGGGACATCGGCAGCGACCTCGCCGCGCTCATGCGCCACCTGGTCGACCTGAAACCGCTTGGACCGGAGGGCGAAGCGCTGCCCTATCGCTTGCGGCTCTCGTCC
>JAJDEX010000588.1 GCA_029259575.1 Planctomycetota bacterium
TCGCACACGAGGGCGCGCACGCCTCCGCTCTCCAGGTGGACGCCGGAGCCATCGATCGGATTCCAACTGGCGTCGCCGAGGGCCACGGCCACGTGCGGTTGCCCCGGTTCGGGCGCGTCCAGGCGCAGCAAGCGGCGACCGGCGCGATCCGCGACGACCATGCGATCCGCGTCCCAACCGGGCAGCCCGAGGCGCCGCCAACCTTGCGAGATCGTCGGGATGGGCTGCAGGCCTTCCTTCAGGGTGCCGAGGCCGAAGACGCGCACCCGGTGCAGGCTGGGTTCGCAGATCGCGAGGTGCTTGCCGTCCGCGGTGACCGCGAGGTCCGACATGGCTCCCCAGTGTCCGCCGATCGTCGTGCGCCCGTTCGGCGCGAGCACGCCGCGCTGGTTGCCTTGACGGTCCATGACGCGCACCGCTTGAATGCCCGGGTCGGCGACCAAGAGGTGCTCGCCGTGGACGTGCAGGGCCAGCGGATCGACCATCTGGGTCGGGCTGAAGCCCCAGCCACCGATCGAGCGCAAGTGCGTGTCCTTGGCGTCGAAGACCTCGATCGTCGTGCTCGCCGCGTCGAGCACGTACAGGTTGTCCTGGTCGTCGAACGCGACGTCGATCGGGCGACGCAGCAGTCCTTCGCCGACCGCGCGCCAATCGCCGGTGCTCTTGCGCAGGACGCGTTGCAGGCCGGGGTCGGCGACCGCCATGCCCTTCGGGCCGACGCAGATTCCGGCGGGGTCGCGTACGGATTCGGGGGCGCGTTCCGGCCCGGACACGAGGATGGAGGGGACGCGGATGTCGGCGTCGATGGCGACGACCTGTGCGTGACCTTGGTCGGAGACGTACAGCCGACTGCTGACCGCGATGCCCGAAGGCCCGAGCCAGGGCGCGTGGGTCTTCAAGCGCGCGGCGACGTATCCGTCGGGCCGGAAGCGCACGACCTCGTTCGCGTCCCCGTCCGCGACCCAGAGCGTTCCGTCGGGCCCGTAGGCGAGGTTCGTGGGTCGATGCAGGTTCTCGTGCGTGCGTTCGAGGGCACCCAGGGCGTTGGGCGAGTCGAGTTGCGGCTCGACGCCTTGCGATCGAAAAGGGGTCGCCGTGGCCGGGGAGGTCCCACACAGGAATGCGCAGAAGGCTGCACTGAGGGTCAGCGCAAGGTGGATGGGGGAGGTGTTCATCATCGCTCTGCAGGAGGGTCTACCAGATGGACGCTCGACGTGACGGATCCAGGTCCCGGGATCGTCCGATCTTGGGCCAGATCGAACTCGGTTCCTACGGAACGGTGCAGCTCGCTCGCGATAGGGAGCCTGCGTCCGGGTACCCTCAGCGTGTGAACGACGACCTCAAGCAGGCCCTCGAATCGGCCCGATCCGTGCGCTTCCTCTGCAGCGGGAACATCGTGCGGTCCGCGTTCTGCGAGCTCATCGGGCGCGACCGAGGCTTGCCCTGGAGCCTGGACTCCGCCGGCACGCGCTTCCACAACCGCCGCTTGTATCCGGAGACGCGTGAGGCGTTGCTCGAGCGTGGTCTGGCGCCCGAGGTTCTGGACGACTTCACGCCCCGGCACCTGGACGACCTCGACGATCCGCCGGAGGGCATGGTCGTTCTAGGGATGGCCGAGGAGCACCTGGCGTTCTGGCGCGACCGCTGGTCCACCCCGGCGTTCCGCATCGCCGCGTTGCTGGACGAGACCGCTCACGTCGCGGATCCGGTGCTCGAGGGCGCGAGCTTCCCGGCCACCTTCGAGCGCCTCGAGCGTTGTCTGGACGCCATGGCGGGCCTCTCGCCGGGCTCCAGCGGTTCCACTCGCCGCGACGCGTGACTCCGCCCCCCCGCGCCGTGTAGATTGCGACTGGAAGGCGAGTCCCCAGGGGCTCGAGGGTGTCTTCCTCCGATCCCACGACGTCGATCCCACGGCGTTCCTCCCAACTCGTCCCCACTCCTCGATGCGGGCCCGCACGGTCCGCTCCGCCATGGATCCGAACCTGGATTCCGCCATCACCGACGCCGTCCGGCGCTGGGCACGCCCGACCACGGTCGAGGAGCTCCAGAAGCGCGGTGTGCGCAACGTGCGCTCCGTCAGCATGACGCGCATCGCGGGCCTCCTGGAGAAGGCCGTCAACCGAGCCCTCGTCGCTCGCACGATCGGCGATCTGGGCGAGGACAACGATTCGTTCTCGCGCGCTGCGCGTGCCGAGTTCGTGAAGATGGTCCAGACGGGCGAAGCGGTCGAGGACGACACCTCACCGGCCGCCGCGGGCACCGCCCTCGATCGACTCAAGGTCGAGCTGCGCGAACGCCGCGCTGTGCTTCAGGAGCAACAGGCGGAACTGACCAACGAGGCCGCCGTCGAGGGCCCCAGCGACCAACAGCTCGAGGCCAAACTGAAGCGCCTCTTCCAAGCCTGGGGCGGCGATCCCGAGAAGCCGACACCGCTCGAGAAGGACGTCGTGCGCGTCGCCGTCGCCGAGTTGCAAGCCGAACGCAGGCGTGGCCGCCAGGCCCTGATCGACAACCACCGCAAGCAGATGGATACGCTCGAGCGGCGTGTCACCAAGCTGTCGGGTGTGCTGCAGAGTACGCAGGCCGAGTTGAAGACCGCGCTGGGTCGCGAGTTCGCGGATCCGGGTGTCGGTTCGATCTACACCGATGTTCAAGGGCTCGATGGTGGTGATTCGAGCTTCGACAAGAAGACTGCGTTGATGGCTTCGATCTTCGAGGCCAATCTCGAGTTGCGCGCGAATCTGGCGAGCTGACCCCCTCGTGTGATCGCTGTGCCTACCGGAAACCCCATCGGGGTGCCTGAGGGCCTCTGAGCCAGCTCGATCCTGTCTACGCAACGTGGTCGTGCTACCGTCGATGGCGTGACCAGCGCCACGAACCCAAGACTCATGAACGTCACGATGCTAAAGGTCGAGCTGGATGGCCGGTTGGGTAAGGTCCAGCACACGGTCGTAACTGAGGATGGCGAGGCTCGTGACGTACGCGTAGCGAGTTTGAGCATCGTCAGCGAATCCGGGTCGTACCTCCTGCACAGGTTTGACGATCGTGGTTGCTTCTTCACGGATACCTGGCATCTCACGGTCGACGAGGCCAAGGACCAGGCGCTTTTCGAGTACGGGGTCCAGCCGGGAGAATGGCGATCTGAGACTGATGAGTAGGCCTGTGGGTCCCGAAAACCAGAACCGGCCCTCTGAGGGCCGCTGAGG
>JAJDEX010000589.1 GCA_029259575.1 Planctomycetota bacterium
GCAACGCGTGGAGGGTTTGTCGCTGTCCCTTCTGGCCCGTGTCGCCTGGCACGATCACGACTTCGAGCTGGCCATGGAGCGCTCGACCAAGGCGATGTCGAAGATGGAATTGGTCGGCGCGGAGCTCGGCGACCGGATCGTCATCGTGGCGACGCATGCGCTGATCCTGGAAAGCCTCGGCGAATCGGCCTCGGCCGCGCGCGTCGATCGAAAGCTGCGCGAGCACGTCTCGAAGACCCGCAGTCGGCTGCGACTCGGCTGGCTACGACAACGTCACGACTTGACGATCGCGCCGCTGATCGAACTCGCGCGCTCGCCCAGCGGGCCGATCTATCCGCGTTCGGCGGAGTGATCCAGAGGGACGACCGCCCCAGGTTGCTCGGGCGGTTCGGCTCGGGTGACGCGTCGGATATGGAGCACGACCGGGCGGGTATCGGTTGGTGTCGGGGACCGGAGCCCTGCGAGATGGCCCATCGACGACGGCATGCACCCACGCGCCGGGGAAAGTGACTGTCATTCTGATAGCCACTCGCATCAAGCATCTCCACGGGAGGCGTTCCTGGAGCGCTGGGCATCGGGCTGACCACGAGAAGGATCCGTGGATGCGGGCGTGGGCCCCGGGCGACCTCCGCTGCTCCCCGATGCCACAGGTGGAGACCGGTCCCCCCGCTTCGGGCTCGAAGGGGGGTCGCAGACCTCCCCCAGGGCCCCAACAGGATGGTTGCGGAACCCGGAATGGCTGAAACGACGGGCTTCACCCGTTGACATTGAGACTCAATCTCAATAAGGTCCCGACCCATACGGCCCCAGGGCCCCTGTCATGTCCCTCCTTCACCCCCCGATTTCCCTCCAACGGCAGCCCTCCCGGCGTTGCCGCCGCACTCGCGGGACGGTCGTCGTCACTGTGCTTCTGAGCTGGTGGCTGAGCGCCTGTGGGTCGACGGTTTCCAGGGCGGCAACGGGCGACGCCCAGATCGAGCGCGTCCTGTTCGCGATGGGGACCGACTTGCACCTCCTCGTGACGGCAGCGGATCGCGCGACGGCCCTGAACGCTTCGGAGGTCGTGGTGCGCGCGATCGAGGCCACCGAAGCGCGGCTGTCGACGTGGCGCGAGGACAGTGAGCTCTCGCGGTTGAATCGCACGCCGCTCGGCCAACCGTTCGAGCTCTCCGCCCCCACCGCGCGGGACCTCGCTCGAGCCTTGGAACTGGCGCGGATCACGGACGGCGCGTTCGACCCGACGGTCGGCGCGTTGATCGAAGCCTGGGACCTGCGCGGTAACGGACGCGTTCCGAGCGACGACGAGCTCGGCGCAGCGTTGGCACGCACCGGATTCGAGCACCTCGAGCTGAACGGCAACTGGATCACGCGCCACGCCGACGTCCAGCTCGACGCGGGTGCGTTCGGCAAGGGTGCCGGGCTCGACGCTGCCTTGTTGGCGCTCGCCGACACGGACGCGGTCCATGCTCGCATCAACCTCGGCGGGCAGATCGCGCTCTTGGGTTCGACGCGGCAGGACATCGAGATCGCGCATCCCCTGGACCGCCCCACCCCCGCCGCGGTGCTTTCCATCGATCATGGATCCGTGGCCACCACCGGGAACTCCGAGCGTTCGGTCCAGGTCGACGGTACGCGCATCGGTCACGTCCTCGATCCGCGCACGGGTCGTCCGGCGCGCGACTTCGGTTCGTCCACCGTCGTCGCCGCATCGGCGTTGGATGCCGACGCGCTGGCGACCGCCGCGTTCGTTCTGGGCCCCGCGTCACCGATGTTCGAAACGCGCGGTGATCGCGTCCTCTGGATCCTTGCGACGAACGGGACCGACTCGAGCGCGGTCCACACCTCCAACCTGACCGGACACGTTCGGCTCCTGAAAGAGCATGCCGACCAGGTTCCCCCCGACGGCGACACCGCCGGCGGAATCCCCCGATCGACGAACTGAATTCCACGGGTCGGCCGCTTCCGGACCACCCGCACGACTCCGAATCCTCCAACGAATCATGTCCCCGCTCCGCCACTTCACCCTCTTTGCCATCACGTCCAGCTTGGCCGTCACGTCCGCGTTCGCCCAAACCGAGACGAAGGACCAGACGACCGACGAACGCCTCGACAAGCTCGAGGCCGAGAACCAGGAACTGCGTCAGCAGATCGGTGCCGTCGCCGATGGCCTCGAGACGTTCGAACTGCGCGACGTCATTCCGCAGCTCGGCGAGAGCCACACCGGTCTCGGCCCCGCGGCCTCCAAGGTCTACAACCTGCAGAGCACGGGCAGCGTGTCGATCGGCGGCTACGGCGAGTTCCTGTACCAGGATAGCCAGGGCGGGCGTGACACGTTCGACGCGCAGCGCGGCGTGCTGTACTTCGGCAGCAAGCTGTCCGACAAGTGGATCTTGAACACCGAGTTCGAGTTCGAACACGGCTCGACCTCGGCCAGTTCGGGCAGCACCCCCAGCGGCGGCAGCGCGAGCCTCGAGTTCGGCTACCTGGACTACATGCACAGCCAGGGCCTCAACGGCCGCGCCGGCCTGCTGCTGGTGCCGATGGGTTTCATCAACGAACGCCACGAGCCGACGACCTATTTGGCCGCCACGCGGCCGCAGACCGAGAGCCGCATCATCCCGTCGACGTGGCGCGAACTCGGCATCGGCATCCATGGCCAGTCCGACGCGATGTCGTACCGCCTGTACACGGTCAACGGCTTGAACGGTTCGCAGTTCGACGCGAGCGGGCTGCGCAGCGGTCGCCAGAAGGGCAATCGCGCCGCGGCCGACGACATGGCGGTCACGGGTCGCATGGACTTCGACATCGGCTCCGGCGTCACGATCGGCGGCGCGTTCTTCCACGGCAACTCCTCGAACGGCCAGGAGGCCATGCTGGGCGGCTCGAACCTCGAGACGCTCATCTTCGAGGTGCACGCCGAGGTCCAGTCCGGTCCTTGGCACGGTCGCTTCCTGGCGGCGCAGGCCGACGTCGACGGCGTCGCTGCCTTCAACACCGCGACCGGCGAGAACCTGGCCGAACGCCTCGAAGGTTCCTACGTCGAACTCGGTTACGACGTGCTGGCCGGGACCGACAGCGGCATGTCCCTGTCGCCCTACGTGCGCTACGAGAGGATCGACACGCAGGCCTCGCTACCGGCCGGTTTCGCCGCAATGACGGGTCAAGACATCGACATCACGACGGTCGGCTTGAACTTCAAGCCGACGCCCCAGGTCGTCATCAAGCTCGACTACGATGATTTCAACGTCGGCAGCGACCGTTGGAACCTGCTGATCGGCTACATCTTCTAGGCTCGACCCGAGCGCTCCACGCCATGTTCGCGACACGTCCCCTCTCCATCCTTGGCCCCATCGCCGGAGCTTGGCTCCTGGTGCTTGGCGCCGGTGTGGCCAATGGGGCGTCCGTGGTCCAGGCCACCGAGATGGTGTCCGGCGACGTCTTCCTGAAGACGGACGAGGCCCTGAAGCTCGCGTTCCAGAAGGCCAAGGTCACCAAGCAACGCACGTTCTTGGACAAGGACCAGAAGGCGCGCATCGGCAAGCTGGCCGGCGAGGACTTCCAGCGCGGCATCATCAACGCGTACGTCGCGCGTGACGACAAAGGCAAGCTGGTCGGCACGGCGTACTTCGACAACCACGAGGTGCGCACGAAGCGCGAAACGCTGATGTTCGTGGTCGACCCGGCGGGCAAGCTCGCGCGCGTCGAGGTCCTGGCCTTCGGCGAGCCCAAGGAGTACCTGCCGTCCGCGCGCTGGTTCGCCCAACTCGTGGGCCAGTCGCTCACCAAGGACCTGGCGCTCCGGCGGGACGTCCAGAACCTGTCGGGCGCGACGCTGTCGGCCCAGGCGACGGTGTCGGCGGCGCGCCGTGTCCTCGCGACGCATCAGGTGCTCGAGGAATTGCGGCTGAAGCGCGAGGCGGAAGCGGCGCGCAAGAAGGCCGAGGAGGCTGCGGGCCAAGGCGATTCGGGAGGTGACGTCCCGCCTGGCGATGCCCCGCCCAAGAAGACTCCTCCTGCCCCGGAGGATCCGAAGCCCGACGGTCCGTCGCCGACTCCCAAGCCTGAACCCAAGCCTGAGCCGACTCCTGAAGGAACGCCTCCCGACGACGGTGAGGATCCCGATGGCGGAGGTGGCTTCGATGCTCACCTCGAGGACGACGATCGCCGCGGCGTCCTCCGCAGGCCCCCCTTCGAAGTCCAACACTTGGACGTCACGCACCTCGCACGCGCGCGTTCCGACCGATGACACGCGGCGCTGCTTGGACCGTTCACCTGTCCGTGATCGCGGCCGGGACCACGGGTGTGGTCTACGGCTGGATGCGGTACTTCTGTGAGCCCGACCCCGAAGCGTTCACCATCCAGAACCATGCGCTCGAGGACGAACTGCAAGCGGCGCACATCGTCCTCGTTCCGTTGCTCGTGTTCGCGTGCGGACTGCTGTGGCGCACGCACGTGTGGGGACGCATCCGCGCGAACTACCAACCACGGCGCCGAACCGGAATGGTCCTGGCGTTCGCGTTGCTGCCCATGGTGCTCTCGGGGTACATGATCCAGGCCGGAGCGAGCCCGTTCTGGCACGACCTGTGGATCTGGATGCACGGAACGACGAGTACGCTGTGGTTGCTGACGTACGCGGTGCACCAGTTGTCGTCACCCGGCGAGAACGACGCCACGCCGCCGCGTTTCGACAACAAGGTCTAGATGTCAGCGTGAGGTCGCGTGTCCATCGGGAGTACCGTGTCGGGGGGTCCGTGGCAGTCCCGGTGCGCCCGGCCCCGGGCGCCCCGGGCCCGCCACCGGGCCG
>JAJDEX010000590.1 GCA_029259575.1 Planctomycetota bacterium
CGCCCAGCACGATCGCGAGCGTCATGGCCAGCCATTTGTTCGTACGCACCAGGACCGCGAGCAACAGGAAGAACAGGATCGCCACACCGATGCCAGCGCCCAGCGCCAAGGTCATGCGCGACGTTCCCGCGACCAGTCCGAGGAATCCCTCGGCCTGCAAGTCCCCCATCTGCGCCGTCTCGATGGAGATGTGGCCCGTCGTGACGGTCACGTCCCCTGCGTCGGTGAACCTGCGGATGATGAAGCTGGGCACGCCGTTCACGGTCGGATTCACGCCCGTGTTGAGCGCGGCCCAACCGGCGGCGGACTCGGCCGGGTTGGTCGAGTGCAGCGGCGCGAACGTTCCGGTCTCGGCCAGCTTGGCGAGGTTGGGCAGCTGGCCCTCCTCGATCAAGCGTGCGGTGGTGCGGTAGTCGGCACCGTCGAAGCCGATGACGACCACACGACCGTCGTCCGCGGCTTCCTCGGAGAGGGATACCGCGACGGGCGTCGAAGGAGCGGAGAGGGCGGAGGCGGCGAGGGCCAACAGGACCGGCGAGACGAGAGCGGAGATCATGGAACCGGAATGCCGGTGGGAGAACCCGGGGCGGAGGCCCCTTGGGCTGGGGAGGTGGGCTAGGATCACGGGTTCGCACCCTCGCGATCCCTCGGTTCGGCACCCCTAGATTCCTCCGTCGGAGGATTCCGAGGGGCGGATCGTGGGAAGAACCGGCAAGCAAGGTAGAGGCGTTCCGAGAGTCATGTCAATCGACCCCATCCAGTCATCGTCGGCCCAGGCCGGAAGCCGCCGAGGAAGCGCGGGATTATGGCTCGTGCTGCTGGCGCTCGTCGCCGTGGGCGCGGTGCTGTTCCTCAAGTTCAACGGCTCCGGAGCCGGTCCAGGTCCCATCGACCCCGTCGGTCCCGCGGGCCCGGTGGTTCCCGATCCGGGACCGGATTCCGATCCGAGCGAGCTCGAGGGCATGTCGACGCAGGGCCGCGTCGAGGTGGGCGCCGCGACCGACCTGCGCGACTACACGAAGACCTTCGACGGCACCGGCACGATCTCGGGCGTCCTGGACATTCCGGACACGCTGCGCGCGAAACTGCCGAAGACGTGGGAGCTCGTGATCTCCCCCAGCCGCATGGCGCTCGGCCGCGACAGCGCCGGCTCGCGCGTCAAGACGATGGACATCAACCAGACCACGTTCGAGGAGCGCGACCTGCCCATGGGTGGCTATCGCGTCACCGCGCGTGCGGAGGGCCTCAACGCCACCGGGCACGAGGTCATGCTCTTCGGGTTGAAGGAGGCTCCGAACAACGGCGTATCGCACGTGCACGTCGTCATGCAACTGCGCCCGTCCGGCTTCGCGCGCGGCTCGGTGCTCGACTCGCTGGGCTCCCCCGCGGAGGGCGTCCAGGTCACCATCGGTGAGGTCGAAGGCACCAAGCGCTGGAGGACCACGACCGGGATCGACGGCTGGTGGCGCATCGACGAACTGCTCGACGGTCGTTATCGCGTCTGGATCGGACCGCCGACGCAACCGTTCGTCCCCGAGTTCCCCATGGCCGTCGTCTCGCCGTCGGTCACCGTGGACGAGGTGAAGTTGCCTGCGATGGGCTCGATCATCCTGTGGGTCACCGACGGTCAGGGCCGACCGCTCGAGGAGGTGCGCGTGCGTGGTTACGGCGCGTCCCCCATCGACGTCGTGACCGGATTCGAAGGGCGTGTCGCGGTTCCGCACTTGCGACCCGGCATGTACCACGTCGAGGTCGAGGCGGGCGCCACGCAGCACACCGGCAGGCTGTCGTTCGAGGTCTTGACCACGGACCGCGACAAAGTCGTGCAGATCAACGCGAAGGACTGACCGCGACCTGGGCCGAGCTTGGGTCCATCGATCGGCCCACCGCTCTGGTTCTCCCTCTCTTGTCGTCTTCGGGCGGTAGCGTCCCCACCTTCGCAGCATGTCCCCCACGGATCCGTCCCAAGACAACGAGCCGTACGCTCCGCCTCAGGCTGCGGGTCGCTTGCCGGAACCCAAGCTGGTCGGTGCGGGACGTGCGCCTGCGGGCGTGCCCGACGTGCTGCGCTTCGCCTGGCCGACGATCCTGTCTTTCGTCGCGGGCAACCTCTTCCGGGTCAACGATCAGTACTGGGTGCAGTACCTGGGCCAGGACGCGCAGGCCGCACTCGGCGCGGTCACGTTCCTGATGGTGATGAACTTCGCGGCGTACTTCCTGACGTTGTCGGGCAGCATGTCGCTGGTGTCGCAGCGCACGGGTAGCGGCGACATCGCGGGGCGGGACCAGGCGATCCGCGGGGCGTTGATGTTGGGCGCGGGCGTCGCGTTCCTCGTCGGCGCCATCGGTTGGACGATCGCGCCGTGGGCGTTGACCCGGATGGGACTCGAGGGCGACATCCATGCGTACGCGTTGCAGTACACGCGCATGATCTACATCGCGGCGCTGCCCATCGCGCTCGCGCCGTTGGTCGACTCGTTCTTCGTGTCGATGGGCGACACGCGCACGCCGTTCCTGTTGCAGTTGGGCGCGGTCGCGTTGAACTTCTGCTTGAACCCGATGCTCATCTACGAAGGTGCGCCTTGGGACGTGGACCTCGGCTCGCCCGAACGCATGGGCATGACCGGTGCCGCCCTCGCGACGGGACTCTCGCGTTTGTTGGTGCTGTCGCTGGGCCTCATCATCCTGGCGCGCCGCTACAAGGTCCGTTGGATGCCGCGGCGTGAACCGCGCATCGCGACCATGGCGCTGTTGGCGCGCACCGGCATTCCGTCGAGCGCCTCGATCGGGGTGTACGCCGGCGTGTACTTGGTGATGCTGGCGTTCGTGTTCGATCAGCTGGACCCGTCGGTCCTGGCGGCGCTCGGCATCGGCTTCAACGCGTTCGAGGGCATCTCGTTCCCCTTCTATCTGGGCGTGGCCGTGGCCGGCTCGTCCTTGGTCGGTCGCAACCTCGGCGCTGGAGCGCTGGACGAGGCGCGGCGGGCCGTGCGCAGCGTGCGCCGGGTCGGGATCGGCCTGGGTGCCCTGCTGGCCCTGGCCTTCCTGCTGCTCGGCCCGATCGTCGCTCACAAGTTCAGCCAGGACCCCGAGGTCGTGCGCCAGACGATCCTGTACGCCCAGGTCCTGGCGGCCAGCCAGATCTTCGTGGCGATCGAGGCCGTGTCCGAGAAGACCCTGCTGGGCGCGGGCAACACCCGGCCGATCATCTGGATCACGGGCCCCGGCAACCTCCTGCGCGCGCCCCTGGCGTGGGGATTGGCCATCCACTTCGGATGGGGCGCCATCGGCGTCTGGTGGGCGATCAACGTGACCACGATGCTGAAGGCGCTGGCCCTGCTGACGATCGTCGAGCGGGGCGGCTGGCGAGGACCGGGCGGCCGCGTCGCCGGCACGAAGGGCGATGGACGGGCGCGGGTCATCGGATAGAATCGCCCTCCACATGGCTGCCACCCCCACGATCGACCTCGCTTCCCTCGACCTCGACCAGCTCATCGCCGGTCCGGCCGAACTCGACGCCTACCTACGCCAGACCGATCGCTTCCGGATGCTGGACGGGATCGTCTACGAGGACCTCGAAGCGGGCATCGTCGTCGGCGTCAAGAACATCCGCGCGGACGATTGGTGGGCCAAGGACCACGTCCCCGGCCGCCCGATGTTCCCGGGTGTGTTGCAGATCGAATGCGCCGCCCAGTTGTGTACGTACGACTACGCCGCGCACCGCATGCCCGAGAACAGCGACAAGGAGCAGTTCATCGGGTTCGGCGGCGTCGAGAAAGTGCGCTTCCGCCGCGTGGTGCAACCGGACTGCCAACTGGTCATGGTCACGAACCTGACCAAGGCCTCACGACGGATGTTCCGCTACAACGTCCAAGGTTACGTCGAAGGCGAGATGGTGTTCGAGGGCGACATCATCGGCGTGCTCATTTAGGAGTACGGCGCCCATCGGGAGTACGGCGTCGGTCACCTTCCTCCCGAATAGCGCATACGGTGCCATCTGTGAAGAGGCTTAGAAAATCAAGGCCTGGCGCCCGTCGTTAGGCGGGTGCCTCGATGTCAGGTTCGGGTTGT
>JAJDEX010000060.1 GCA_029259575.1 Planctomycetota bacterium
CGCGCTGCTCGAAGCGATGCAGGAGCGCCAGGTGACGGTCCACGGCGACACGCGCAAGCTCGATCCGCCGTTCCTGGTGATCGCGACCCAGAACCCGATCGAGATGGAGGGCACCTATCCCCTGCCCGAAGCCCAGCTCGATCGCTTCCTCGTGAAGCTGTACCTGGAGTTGCCGGACGTCGCCGCCCTGCAGGAGATCCTGGAAGCCACGACAGGCATGCCCACCAGCAAGTCGACGCCGAGCCTCAGCCGAGTTCAGCTGTTGCGTGCGATGGACCTGGTGCGCGAGATCCCGGCCAGCTCGGACCTGTTGGGCCTCGCCGCACAGCTGATCCACGCGACACATCCCGAGAGCGACCTGGCACCCGAGTCCGTCCGAGCGCTGGTCCGCCACGGGGCCAGCCCGCGCGGGGGGCAGGCCCTCATCCTCGCCGGCAAGGCGCGCGCGCTGCTGAAAGGTCGCCTGCACGTGTCGGAAGAGGACGTGCGCGAACTCGCCGCGCCGTGCCTACGTCATCGCCTGATCCTGGGCTACGAGGCCGAGGCCGCGGGCACCTCGCCCGACGAGTTGATCCGGGATGCCCTGAACGTGGCGCTCCATGCCGGCTGAGCGGCCCGGCGCACGCTGAGCGGCCCGGCGCCGGCTGACCGAAGCGGCGCGCGCTACCGGACCGAGGGCGCGACCTTCACCATGTAGGCGAAGGCGAAGTAGGTCAGCGAGAGCAACACCAGCAACAGCTTCAAGCGTCGGCCGGGGTGAGCCAGGCCGCAGACGAACGCCAACAGTCCGCCGAACACGCTGAGCAGCAGGAAGAGATAGCTGGTGAGCTTGGCCGTGCCGTCGGGATCGAAGTAGGACAACCCGAGTCCTCCCCAGGCCAGCACCAGCCCGGCGAACCCCCAACGGGTCCGAAAGCGCTGTTGTGCGGTGGCCATGTCCATGGGGAGATCATGCCAGATGGAAGGGATCCTGCTGGATTCCGCCGGATCCCCCGGTGGGCACCCTTCTGGTTGAACGAGGATCGAGGCAGCTTGGACGGGACGCCCGGTGAGCCCAAACGGAAGGTGCTATCCTCCCCGCCCAACCTCCCATGGAACCCTCCATTCGATTGGCCCAGGTCGAACCGACGCTGGGCAACCTGGCCGCCAACCTCGACCTGCACCTCGCCCAGATCGGGCAGGCGACCCACGATGGCATCGACCTGATCGCCTTCCCGGAACTGTCCCTGACGGGGTACTTCCTGAAGGACCAGACCAGCGACGTCGCGCGCGATCTGGATGCGCCCGAACTGCGCTCGTTGATCGAGGCCAGCCGCGACATCTCGATCGTGGTCGGATTCGTCGAGAGCGCGCCGGACGGCCGGGTCTACAACGCGACCGCGTTCCTCGAGGACGGGCGCGTACTCGGTGTGCATCGCAAGGTGCACCTCGTGACATACGGCATGTTCGAGGAGAGCCGCGACTTCGCAGCCGGCGAGTGCTTCGAACCGATCGAGTCCAAGCACGGCCGGTTCGGGCTCCTCACGTGCGAGGACGTCTGGCACATGGACGGCGCGTACCTGTACTTCATGGCGGGCGTCGATGCGTTCCTGATCAGCTCGGCCGGGCCGGGCCGGGGGGTCACGCGCACCGAACCGGAAGACGGCGAGGATGCAGCCAGCGAGCTCTCCTCGAATCGCACGTGGCGCACGATCCAGGACGGGTTGGCGCTGTGGACGCGCACCCCGGTGCTGTACGTGAACCGCGTGGGCTGGGAGGACGGCATCGTCTTCGCCGGCGCGACACGTGCCGTGGACGCCGACGCCAACCTGGTCGCGGGACCGCTCGGGCTCGACCCCGGTCACGTGGACGTCACCCTGGGTTCGACCGCGACCCGACGCTCGCGCACACGCACGCCGCTGCGCCGCGACGAGAAGCCCTGGATCCTGGCGCGTGGTCTGGCGGCGCACACGGGCCTCGTTCCTCCGTCACGATCCGAGCCGGAATCCGGCACGAACCCGGGTTGAGCGTGATCGACTCGAAGGCCCTGCTCGACCTGGATCCGGCCCTCGCGACGGATCTGTTGGTGCGTTTCCTGCGCGCGGAAGCCGGCAAGTTCGGGTTCGAGCGCGCGGTGTTGGGCCTCTCGGGCGGCGTCGATTCCGCGGTCAGTTGCGCCTTGGCCGCCCGGGCGTTCGGTCCCCAGAACGTGCTGGCCATCTTGATGCCCTATCGCACCTCGAATCCGGACAGCGCCCGGGATGCCGAGCGTGTGGTCGCAGCCACGGGCGTGCAGTCCAAGCTGGTCGAGATCTCGGACATGGTCGACGGCTACCTCGATCAGGAAGGCGTCCAGGATCAAACCCGGCGCGGCAACGTGATGGCGCGCGCGCGCATGATCGTGCTGTACGACCATTCCGCCCGGGACAACGCCCTGGTCATCGGGACCAGCAACAAGACCGAGATCCTGCTCGGGTACTCGACCCAGTTCGGAGACGCCGCGTGTGCGCTCAACCCGCTCGGCGATCTTTGGAAGCACCAGGTGTTCCAACTCGCCGCGCACCTGGACCTCCCGGACGAAGTCAGCGCGAAACCACCCAGCGCCGATCTCTTCGAGGGACAGAGCGACGAGGACGACCTGGGATTCAGCTACGCCGAGGCGGACGCCGTCCTCGTTCGACTGGTCGATCACCGCTGGTCCCAGGACGATCTGGTGCGCGCTGGGTTCGACGCGGACCTGGTCGAGCGCCTCGGGCGTCGCATCGTGATCAACCAGTACAAGCGGTTGCCGCCGATCGTCGCCAAACTGGGCGAGCGCACGGTCAACCAGGACTTCCGCTATCTGCGCTCCTGGGGACACTGAGTCTCCTCGTTCCGCGCAAGCCCGCTCGTTCTACGCAGGAAGCGTGCACCAAAGAAAGGAGCCGGCGCCGGGGAGTACCCGAGGCCGGCCCTTCCAGGGAGGGATCGCAGGGGGGGTGTTCGGTCAGTCCTGAAGGCGACTCGCGAGGTCGTCCAGGTCGCAGGTTTGGATCTCGCTCTTGGAGATCGTGCCCATGGTTTCGAAGCGCTTGTGTTCCGCAGCCGAGGTCATTTCGGTGCGCGCGCCGCTCGGCAGACGGTCCTGGGCCTGAACTTGGCGCACGACGGCGGCCAGGTTCTCGGGGAGTCCTTCGGGCAACTCTTCACGACGCTCCAGGGCGCGGCGTGCACGCCGGCAGACCTCGAGCGTGCTCGAGAGGTTGGTCTGAATGCGCGTCAACCGTTCGGTGTCGGGGGCGGCCCCGTCGAGGGATCGCTTCACCTTGGCGTTGGCGACTTCGAGCACAGCGATCAAGCAGTTGAGCTTGCGCATCAATCGCTCGCGGTACTCCGGAGATTGCAGGTTGGATTCGCTGAAGGGCTGGTCAGACATGGTGTGGTTCGAGGCTCTTCGCCCCGCGTTCACCGAAAGGTATCCCATCCTCGCGGTGCGGGGACGATGGTCCGAAACTCGATGGGACCGTCGCGGGTGGTTCCACTCCGGGACAGGCCTCATCCACGACTCCGCAGCAGTGCCCTCGCGCGGTTCAACGAATCGCGGACGTCCAACGAAGTCTCAAGTTGTGACGCGCAACGGGCCCCTGGAGGACCCAGGACAACACCCCAGGAGCGTGGTCCCTCAGAACGACGAGGCGAGCATCGACAGGAGCCGGGCCTCGGAGACCCGTCCCGCGAGAATGACCTCGCAGGTCAAGATCTCGCCCGTCACGAACGTCCACGAGGACATCGTCTCCACCTGCACCGAGCCGGGATGAGAGCGAGCCTCCAGGGTCGTGAGGGTCGGCGCCTTGTGCATCAGCACGACCGTTTCGAAGCCGTCCGAGAACTCCTGGCGGATGAACTCGGCGGTCTCGACGCCATCGTCGTAGAAGCTGCGGCTCGCCGTGACGAGCTGGAAACCGGGAGGCAGCAGCGTCGGCGCGAGCACGGGATGATCCACCTGAACACCCAGGGGCTTCCAGATCTTCAGAGCGTCCTTGGTCAGCTGCTCCGTCACGGGCAGGAGTCCCGTTGTGTCGGGCGCTCCGGCCGTGAAGTCGATGACCTCCATGCTGCCCAGCACGGTGCCCTGGAAGTTCACCTCGTCCCAAGCCATCGTCATGCCCGTGACCGGGTCGACCGACAACTCGAAGTGGGGATCGCGCTCGTCGCCGGCCAGGCGTGAGATGTGCATGCGCACGCAGGGAACGCCCGCCACGACCGGATTGGTTCCCATATCGACCACCCGGTAGTTCGCGGTGAACAGGTCCACGTCCGAGATGACCGGGTCGCGATACAGCAAGGACTGCCGACGACGGAGATTGAGCAAGATCTCCATCATGTCGGGGTCCCCGTGATGGAGCGACGAGACGTCCCCGGACCTGTAGAACAGGTTGCCCTGCCCGTCGCTGGCGATGTTCTCGCGGAACTGGGTCGGGTTCGGTCCCGAGTTGATCTGGATCTCGCGCTGCGCAGCGAAGGGGACGGCGAACATCGCGTCCTTCATCTGCTGGAAGATCGGCTGCACCGACGTGCTGCTGGTCGGCAGCAGGACCTTGCCCTCCGGAACGATCGGCCCCGTCGACGTTCCATCCGAGCACGCTGCAACCGCCGCGAGGAGCGCGGTGGCGATCGTCACCTTGACAGCGTGAGCCGTCAGGACGGGTTGGCGAACATTGGAGAACATGAGATCGAAGAGCTGGGCCGGACGTGGCCAGGGTACCTGCAAGCGGGCGGGGCAGAATCGGGCCGGGGAGAAGTCCGAGCGAATCCGCGCCATGGCCCCCTACATGGATTGGAGATCAGGGTGTCCGGACAAGGACTCGAGCAGGTCGAGCGTGAATTTGGAGTGTTGGGAAGGATCGAACGCGTCACGGCGCACGACCTCGAAGGGGTAATCGTCGCCTGGCTTGGGTCCCATCATCGGGCGCGCCAGAACGAAGAGCACGGCCGCGGCCGCGATTCCAGCCGGCAGGGCGACCCAAGCGCGTCGCAGACGTCCGCCAGCCACGAGGGCCAGGACCCCGCGCCGCTCCGACCGTTGGAACTCATCCGAGGTCAGCATCGCTTCGACCCGCGCGTCGAGGGACTGGGGGGCGCGTTGGCGGGGAAGGCGACCGAGCAAGCCGGAACTGACGGAGCCCTGCAGATCACGCAGGGACTCGTCGACCAGGCGATCGAGAACACTGGGCACGGGGCGCCGGACCAGGGAGGTCTTGGCTTCCAGGGTGGCCGGCTCGACGGGCCTCACCCAATCCCCTTGGCTCAATTCCTCGGGCACGGCCTGGCGCCGCAACGTGGAGAGCACATCGGTGGCCCGCACCTGACGGTGCCCGGCTTGGAGGGCCGCGACCACATGCCCGTCGAGTTCGTTCGGAACATCCAGACGCGGAAGGCGACCGAGGGCCTCGATGTGTGCGCGCGCGCGCAGCAGGCGAGCGGCACAGGGCG
>JAJDEX010000591.1 GCA_029259575.1 Planctomycetota bacterium
GACCTCGTCGGGGGTGCGCGGACGTCGGACAGCGATCGTGTCGAGGCGGCAGGTGCGGAGCCGGTGCCGGATGTCGTGGCTGGCGCGCGGAAGGCCGAGACCGGGACGTTGCTCATGACTCTGGTCACGGACCCGGCTCGCGAGGAGGGAGCGCCCGCGTTGCACGTGGCTCTCCTCCAGATGGGTCACGGGGCCGAGAACATCGATTGCCAGATCGACGGCGAGCCGACTCGCGTCGAGCTCCCTGCGGGAGACTGGCATGCGTTCTGCCGCATCCGGGACCTCGGGCGGTTCGAGATCCGAGCCGGCGAGACCACGCACGTGCGCTACGTCTTGGAGGACTGCGGTATGCAAGGTGGCACCGTCGTCGATGTGAATGACGAACCGATCGAGGGCGTGCGCATTCACTTCGTGGTGGGTCACATCGTGCTCGATGCTCACGGCGCGGTGACGGATGCAGAGGGCCGCTTCCGTGTCTTCATGAACAACGACATCGCGTTGATCGGGATCCACCCCGATGGACGCATGACACGTCGCGCCAAGTCCACCTGGACCAAGCCCGGTCACAAGGATCTCGAGCTCGTGCTCCTGGCGGGACGCGGGCCGAATCGAGTCCTGGTGAAGGACGAGGAGGGAGTCCCGCTTCCCGGCATCACCGTGTACGTGGTGGACGGTGTCGAGTCCAGGAACCGCTACACCCGACATCTCGAAGCGGACACCCACCTACTCGGACTCACCGACTTGTCCGGAAGGGTCGAGTTCGCAGCGCTCTCCGCTCGCCCTGCACTGATCGTGATCGATGAACCGGGGTACGCCGTGGTCTGGAGGGACACGCCGGGGGACGCGCCTGTCGACGAGGAGATCGTCCTGAGGCCGAGCGCCAAGATCTCGGGGCGCTTGGTCCGGGACGACGGCATGGAAGCCATGGGACTGACCGTGCAGCGGCGTGATGGCGCGTACCAAGATCACCTGCGCACTCGATCCGGCGAAGGGGGAGCGTTCGAACTGGGTGGACTCCCGCGTGAGACCGTGCGCATCGGTGTGCAGTTCCTGAACACATGGGTTCATGAACAGGACTTCGAGCTGCAGCGCGGTGACGCGACCGGCCTGCAAATTCGCTTGCCGGCTGTCGAGCTCCAGGAGGTCCTGGTGCGCGACGAGTCGGGGAAGGCGATCGAAGACTGCACGCTCTTGTCCACAGCCCATGGAACGAGCGGGACGTCGGGGTCCTTCTTCGGAGAGCAGGGGCGAGCACGGATGGTGGTCGTCGCGGGGCAGTCGTACGACCTGGCGGTGAGCGCGGGAGGTGGTGAGAGATTCGAGATCGTGTCCGGCGCGACGCTCTCGGGTGCGACCCCGGGCATTCACGAAGTCGTGGTCGGTCCGAATCCGACGGCCCGGCTGTGGATCGTGTACGAGATCCGGGGCGATGCTTTCGACGAGCATCTGCCACCGACGCTATACCTCGTTCCCGACGATGAAGCAGGGAAGGGGAGGCAGATCGAGTTGAGCAAGCGCGCCGCGAACATCTCGACCAAGGTGCGTCGCGGGACCTACGAGTTCTTCGTCGGCAGGACCCGCGAGACCGCCAAGCGGATCGGACGTCACGAGGTGAACGGGGATCGCATCGACCTGGGCGTGATCGACTGGGACTGAATCGCGTCGCGTTGACGGTCTCCCTTTGACGTCTTGGGCCTCGGTCGCGGAGATGCGCATGGCTGGGCGGCCTTCGAGGGAGCATCCACTTGACCTCTTGGGCGGTCGACGTCGCGCAGGCCGCGAACCTCGACGTGCTCGCACCGGAGTTCGAACGCGCCACGATCACCTTGGACCGACCCTCCTGGTTAGAATCAGAAACGTGACCACCCACGAACTCAACCTGCGGCGAGCGACGGACGCGGATCTCGACTGGCTCTGCGCACTGCGCAACGAGCCCGAAGCGGTGCGCTACAGCAAGAGCGGCGTGCGCACGCGCGAGGACCTGGAACACGACTACCTGCACAACCCGGGCAAGTTCGTCTACATCGTCGCGCGCGCGGACCAGGCGGATGTCGGGTTCGTGATCCTCTGCGAGGAAGGGGACGGGACGTTCGAGATCAGCATCGCGATCCTGCCCGAGCTGCGCGGACAGGGCCTAGCGCGGCCCTTGATCGAGCTCGGCTCCCAGCACGCAGCCGCGGCCCACGATGCGCGCGGCGTGCTCGCCACGATCGTTCCCGGCAACGTGGCCTCACGCCGCTCGTTCGAAGCGTGCGGCTACGTCCTCGACGCGTCCGCCAGCACCGAAGTGTTGCAGCACTTCCTCTGGACCCCGACCGCACGCGGCTAGATCTTGGACCTCGCGCTACGCGGCGGAACTCAGGCCAGGCGCACGTTCGTCTCGAACGTCAGACAGGCGGTACCGTCCTCGGACGCACCCGCACGCACTTCGCCGCCCATCGCGTGGGCGAGCCCGCGGCAGAACGCGAGACCCATGCCATCGGTCCCCTGGGCGAACGGTTCGAAGTAGTTCGCGGCCTCCTCACGAGTCGGCGCGGCGCCGCTGTGCAGGACCTCGGCGCGCAGTTGACCGTTCTGATAATCGTCCCCGGCCACGAAGAGCCCGCGCAAGCGGATCGCGCCGCTGGTCGACGCACGCACGGCCCGATCGAGCAACGAGTCGAGGGCCTGGCCGAAACGCGCCGGGTCGATCTCCATCGACGGCGGCAGGCTCATCGGGAACTCGCACGCGATGGTGAGTCCCTTGCGCTCGGCCGCTTCGACGTGGCGTGCCACGGAGGCCTCGAAGACCTCGGTCGGCGACGAGGGGCAGGGCATGATCTCCAGGCCGCCGTTCTCCAGGGCCTGCAGGTCGAGCACCAGGTTCAGCGTGCGCACAAGGTCGCGGCTGGCGTCCAGCGTGGATTCGATGCTGGCCGGTAGGGCGTTCTGGGAGAGGCCCTCGACCAGACCAGAGAGGTTCTGAGAGACCTGCGAAGACAGTTCGCCCAAGAAGCGGGACTTGAGTTCCGCGGTCTGCTCGGAACTGGCGACGGCCGACTGCAATGCGCGGTTCGACGTTTCGAGCGACGCGGCGTAGGCACGTGCTTCGCCCTCGGCCTTGCGCAGGTCGTCGATCATGAGCTCTTCGGCGCGCGCCGAGTTCCATTTGCGAGTCAGCGCATTCGCCAGCTGTTCGATCTCGACCGGGTCGAAGGGCTTCTTCAGGATCAAGAGCTGATCGCTCTGGCCCAACTTGTCGATCGTCTCGTTCCACGAGTAGTCCGAGTACGCCGTGCAGACGACGATCTCGAGTTCGGGATCGACTTTCCACAGTTGCGCGATGGTCTCGATACCGTCCCAGCCGGGGGGCATGCGCACGTCGACGAACGCCATGGCGAAGCGCTCGCCATTGGCGACGCTCTGCTTCACGATCTCGAAACCCTCTTGGCCCTGATGGGCCGAGGTCAGTACGAAGCTGTCTCGCTTCGTGGGAGTCGCAGGAGCCGCGGCGTCGTCGGCCGCGGGTGCACCGCCTCCGAAGAAGGCGGCCTTGGCGTCGAACAGCGCTTCTTCCTTCTCGACATTCGCCTCACCCAACAGGACTTTTCGGAAGTCCTCGTGGATGCTCGGGCTGTCGTCGATCAGCAGGATGCGTCGGTTTTCGGGTGAGGTCATGACGTCGTTGCAGTGCGGTGGAGAGGGAGCCGCAAGGTGAAGGTCGCGCCTTCTCCCTTGCCTCCGGAGTCAGCCGTGAGAGCGCCACCCATTTCGGTGGCGGCGTTGGCTGCCGTGTGCAGGCCGTAGCCGTGCCCACTGGACTTGGTGGTGAAACCGAGATTGAAGATCTTGGCCAGGACGTCGGGCTCGATGCCCGGGCCGCTGTCCTGGATCTGAATGGATACGTGCTCGCCATCGAGCTTCGTGCGCAGGGTCAAACGCTTCGGGGCGCTGCCCGCCTCGTTCATCGCCTGGCGTGCGTTCTGGATGAGGTTGATCAGGATCTCGAGCAAGCGGTGCTTGTCGAGTTCGATCTCCAGGGCCTCGGCGTACTCGCGCGCGATCTCCAGGGCCGGGTCCTCACCCAGCGCTTGATGCGTGATCGAGAGCGCCTCGTCGAGCTTCGTGGCGAGGTCGACGTGGACGAGCAGGTCCGACTTCACGGCGAACTGCTGTTGCGACTTGATCAGGTCGCAGATGTGGTCGAGGCCGCTGGCCAGCGAGCCCACTTCCTTCTGCAATTGCCCACGTTGATCGCTCAGCTGACCGGTCAACGCGTTCAGGAACGGCAACAGGTGTTGGCCGCGCGGGTCGGCAGCGATGAAGCCGGCCAGGTCGCCCTCGTGCTCCTGCAGAACACCGACGAGGCGTTCGAGGTCGTCGAGCCCCATGCCGTCGAGTCGCTGGGCGACCATCGAAGCCGAGATGTTCACGCTGTTCAGCACGTTGCCGACGTTGTGCAGGATGCCGGTGGCGATCTCGGACATGCCGGCCGTGCGAGCCGTCTCCATGACAGTCGCGCGCGCGACCTCGAGCTTGCCCATCATCTGGTCGAACTCGGTGGACAGCGTGCCCAACTCGTCGGTGCGCGCCATCTGGAGCTTGGCGCGGAAGTCCTCTTCCGTACCGATCTTGACGGCGTGCCCCGTGAGCGCCTTGAGTGGCGCGATCACGACCTTGTCGAGCAGGAGCATGAGCGCCAGCAACATCATGAAGGCGCCGATCAGCACAGATACTTGGCCGAAGCGCAGCGCAGTCGCGCCGGTTCGGGTCACGTCGCGCTCGACGTTCGCGCGGACGATCAGGTCCGGCCGATGGTTGATGTCGTTGTAGGTTCCGTAGACGTGCAGGACGTCGCCCTCGATCACCACAGCTTCGGGGCTGGACGTGACCTGGTCCGCGACGCTCTGGACCTCGCGCAGTTCGGGGCTGATGCTGAAGTCCGACTCGGTCCAGCCCAGGACCTCCTCCACGCGCCACACGTCGAAGTCGACCTTGGTCTGGTTCGTGATCTCCTGGTCCAACATGCCGCTCAGGAAGCGGCCCAGGATCAGGGTGCCCCGCGGCTCGCCGTTCTCGTCCATCACACGGCGGGCGCTGACCAGCAGGGGGGCGTGGTCGGTGAGCATCAGACCCGAGTTCTGGAAGACCTCGTCCAGCCCGGAGGCCGCGTTCAACAGGTAGTGACTCTTGCCGAAGCCGTTCTTGGGGAAGAGCGAGAGTTCGAGCGGTTGGCCGAAGCCGTCCTCGAGGTGCCCGACGATGACGGGATGGAACCCGAAGCCGTCCTCCTCGGTCACGTCGATCAGGAACAGGACGTCCAGGCGTTCCTCGCGGAGCCGTTCCGGGGACATGACCTGTCCCGCGAGGCGCGCGGTCTCACTGGGCTGATGAGGGATGCCGAGCGCGAGATCCGCGCGTTCACGTTGAGCGTCTTCGAGCAGCGCAGCGATGAGAGGTGAATTGACCTTCGCCGCAGCGATCGCCGTCAGGTCGTGCTCCTCCTCCGCGATGGCGTTGCGCACGCGATCGAGGTCGGCTTGCGCGTGATCCTGCTCGACGGTCACGAAGCGGTCCCAGAACACCTGGTCCTGGATCAACGCGTTCGCACCTGCGAACAACCCGATCACGAGGATCAGGCCGAGGGCGATCTTGGAACTCAGCGACATGCTCAGAGCGAGCTCTTCGGAGCCTCGCTGGGGTGCCGTTGATCGCTCGTGCTCGACGGCAACGGTGCTTGGACGTCGTCCAGCTCCGTGGCCGTGGAGGCCGGTTCGTCACGCTGACGCAGGGGCGCGGTGGCTTCGTTCACGAGCTGCGCGAGCTCTTGCAGTTGATCCTTCTTGCGAAGACGGAAGTCCGCAGGCTTCTCGCCAGCGATGATCTGCTTCAACACCATCTC
>JAJDEX010000592.1 GCA_029259575.1 Planctomycetota bacterium
CTTCCAGAATGCGCTTCGTCTGCTCGACCTCGTTCCGCTTCTGCACGACCAGCTGTTCGGCTGGCGAGCGACTCTTCTTGAGCGTGCGCAGCAAGAGGAACAGGAACACGCCGGCAGCCAGGATCTCGAGCCCGCGCTCGAACATCATGGTCACCATCGGGTTGGGCGCGGAGGGCATCTCCATCGCCGTCGGAGCGATGGGGTTGCCCGACTCGTCGCGCTCGAGGCCGAACATCTTGATCGTGCCGCTGCTGAACGAATCGCGTCCGTCCAGGTAACCCGCCAGGCTCTTCACGATGCTCGATGCGGACTCCAGGTCCGCGGCGCGCGACTCGTCCATCGCCAGGCTGATCGAAAGGCGTTGCAGCTGGGGCTCGGTGCGCACGGTGTGCGTCGTCTTCGAGCCGTACGCGAACGTCTTCGTGGTCTCGTCCTTGGTGGCCGGCTCGACGGTCGGACTCGGAGCCGGAGCGCCGTTGTTGTTGGCGGTCACGCCAGCGGGGCCGCCGACGGGGGACGGCGAGGGCGTGCTGGTCGCCAACGTGGCTTCCGAAACCGGCTTGCCCTTGTCGTCGATCGTCTCGCCGACCTCTTCGATGCGCTCGTAGGCCCATTCGCCGATGACGCTGACCTTCGAGATGCCGGGGCCGTAGGTGTCGTCGAGCCAAGCCTGCGCCCGACGCGTTTCCGACGTTTCGAAGCTCGATTCGAACGCGAGCATGCCCTCGAGGCCGCCCTTCTCCGGATCGTTGTCCAGCAACGCGACGCCGTGGTGGTCGGTGATGGTGACGTTCTCCATCGGAACGTTGAAGGAGTGCTGCACGATGCTGTAGACGTCGCGCGCTTGCTGCTGCGAGGGACGCATCGAACCGCGTGTCGTCAGCACGACCGAGACGGTCGGCTGGGGACGCTTGCCCAGGATCGTGCGCGTCGGCATCGCGGCGCGCACCGAGGCTCCGCTGACCCACGACAGGACCTCGAGTTGCTTCTCGATCTCCTGCCAGTAGCGGGCGTTGGCCTTCTGGGTGCGCTCCATCGAAGCGTCGAACGCCGAGGAGGCGCCGTTCGTCGAGATGCCGCGCGTGCCCGGGTTGAGCGCGCCTTCCGTGGCGATCGCCGTGCGCGCCTCGTAGACCAGGGTCGAGTCGACCCATACCGAGTACGGCGCGCCGCCGGTGCTCGTGTCGAATCGAATGCCCGCCTTGCCGAGCGCCGACGTGACGTTGTTGAACTCGACGGGATCCAGGTCGCCGCGGAAGAACGCCATGTGCGGGTTGTTGGCCCGATAGGTGCTGAATCCGACGACGGCCAGGAGCGCCACGAAGCCGGCCAAGATCACGATCCGCGTTTGCTGGTTCGTGTTCTTGAGCTGCTCGAGCAGGCTGGTGAGAAGGTCCTTCATAGCTTGGTGTGCCTCAGACGCTCATCCGCATGACTTCGCGGTAGGCATCGACGAACTTGTTGCGGACTTGCATGGCGAACTGGAACGACAGCTCGGACTCTTTGAGCTGCGCGGAGACCTCATGGAGGTCGAGTGCGCCGGAAACCGCTTCGAGGTGAATCTGCTCACTGCGTTGCATCGAGCTGTCGAGCTCGGTGACACCGTTCTGGACCATCTCGGCGAATCCCGCCGCGTCCGGACTTCCCTGGACTTGACCCGAGGCATTCGCCTGGATCTTCGTCTGCATACGCTGAAGCTCTGCTTCGAGCTTCTGACGACCGGCGCCGATGCCACCGTTTCCGATGCCGCCGCCTCCGCCGCTTCCGATGCTGTTCACCATGACGTGTTACCTGGGGAGAGTGAGAGAGATTGGACTACTGACCGAGACGCAAGGCGCGTTGCGCCATCCGCTCGAACGTGTCCTGGACGTTGATGTTCGCTTCGTACGCACGCACGGCCGTGATCAGGTCGGCCATCTCGTGCATCGTGTTGACGTTCGGGAACTTGACGATGCCGCGCGCATCCGCATCGGGATGGCCGGGGTCGTAGACCTCCTCGAACGGCGTGTTCATGTCCTGCTCGATGCTGGACACCTGGACGCCGGTGACCTCGTGGCCGCCGCCTTCCATGCGCTCGAGGATCGGCTGGAAGTGCACGACCTCGCGGCGGTACGCGGTGCCGGTCTCGGGCGTGTACGTCGTCTGCGCGTTCGCGATGTTCTTCGCGATCGTGTCGACGCGCGTGCGTTCGGCGCGCAGGGCGCTGGACGCGATCTTGAAGCCTTTGAACAGTTTGTTGATGCCGTCCATGATCAGCGATCTCCGTTGATGGCCGCTTCGATGAGGCGCGTGTTGCCCTCGACGATGTTGGCGTAGAGCTGGTAGCGGATGAGGTTCTCGCGCATCGCGCCGACCTCGTCCTCGATCTGCACGTTGTTGCCGTCCGAGCGTGCGGGGGACTCCAGGTCCTCGATCAGCTCGACCTTGACGGACTGCAGGTCCGGGTTGGACTTGTTCAGCTGCTCGAGCAAAGCCTCCTCGAACCGCACGTCCTGGCGCTTGTAGCCGGGCGTGTTCTGGTTCGCGACGTTGCCGGCGATCGCCTTCGCGCGGAGCGAAGACGCCGACATCAGCTTCATCAGCAGGTCTTGTTGAGGTCCGGAAATGTCCATGGGAGGCTCCTTGGAGACAGGCGTCTCAGGCGACGATTCCGGCGGCGCGCCAGATCTTCATCTTGTTGGAGAGGGTGCGAGCGGTCAG
>JAJDEX010000593.1 GCA_029259575.1 Planctomycetota bacterium
TGATCGTGACGGCCGTCGCGGGCAACGACGTCGCCGTGGACAAGCTGAAGGACCTCGCCAGCGACCTCCGTTGGGAGCCGAAGAGCAAGTTCACGCACCGTTGGCACAAGACCTGGATGCGCAGTCAATTGCGTTGCGCAGCCCACGCGATCGAGTGGGGCTGGACCGGCTGGGCCGAGTGGCGCTTGAACTGCGCCCAACTGCGCTCCGACGGTTGCGTCCTGCGCGGCGCGCCGGACCAGTGGAGCTGGTGCTGGACCTACCGCCCGGACGTCGTCGTCGACTGTGACCTGCAGTTCGAGATCTACGGCACGATCCAGTGCGCGCTCGACATCCTGGCGCTGAACGACTGAGCGACGAACGCTCGATCCCATCCTTCGGGCCCTGGAACCTTGCGATTCCAGGGCCCGAATTCGTTTCATGGTCGAGTCGCTCGCCTCGATCGGCCGACCCATTCCACGATGAACCTCTCCCGGTCCCTACTCGCCCTCGGGGCGGCTCTCCTGATCGGCGGGGCCTTCTTCGGCGTCGCTCTCATGCAAGGGGACCCGCAAGCCCCGGTCGTGGGCCCCGACCCGCTCGGGCCCAGCGCACCGGACGGCGCGGCGAGCCTGGTGGACGACGTGGACGAGACCCTTCCCAGGTCCCTCTTCGGCATCGAGACCCTGCCGCATCTGGGTGGCCGCGTCGTGACGACGACGGGGGCGGCCGTCGAGGGCGCGCGCGTCACGATCCCCGGCGTCGGTTCGCGCCGCTCCGGCACGGACGGGGAGTTCCTGTTCGAAGCCCTGCTGCCTGGCATCCACGTGCCGACCGCGTCGTTCGCGGGCCACATCGCCCTGCCGTCTCCACCGGTTCGGATCGGAGCGGACTCGGTCGACGACTTGCGTCTGGTGCTGGAGCCCGCGCGCACGTTGCAGGGGACGGTGCGGGCCCAGGTCGGCACGCCGCTCGAGGGCGCATCGATCCAGGTCGTCCTGCGGTCGGCCGAACGCGTGCCGCGCTACGAGGTCGTTCCGGACGGTTCCGTGCTGCTCGAGGTCGTGACGCAAGCGGACGGTCGGTTCGCGGTCGGCCCGTTGCCCACCGGTCGCGTCGATCTGGTCGTGCGGCGTGCCGGTTTCACGAGCTTCGGTCGAACGTACGCGACCGACAGTCCGCCGATCACGGTCACCCTCGAGCCCACGTCGGGCGTGCATGGCCGCGTGGTCTCGGCCCAGACCGGCGAGCCCTTGACGGTCAGCCGGGCCACCTTGATCGTGCCGACGCGCGATGCTGAGGGTCCCTGGAAGGTCATGGACGATCCGTCCGGGCGTTCCGACGCGGGTTCGCCGGACGGTGAATTCCGCCTGCATCCCCGCACGCGCCGTCCCATGCGGGTCGTCGTGGAAGGCCCCGACTTCGTGCGCGTCGTCAGCGAGGTGTTCCGCTTGGACGGCACGAACGATCACGGACCGCTCGAACTGGTGGCGGACACCGGTCCGCGGCTGGTCGGTCGGGTCCAGGACGACCTCGGCGCTCCCGTTCCGGACGCCGAGATCTGGATCGAGGAGATGCGCGGTGTCGACGAACTGGTCCAGACCGGGGCTCCGTTCCGCACGGTCGGCGTGCGCTCGGACTCCGCCGGTCGCTTCCTGACCGAACCCCTCGGGACCTCCACCTACGTGCTGCACGCCGCCGCCGCTGGACACCGTCCCGCACAGGTCGACGTGAGGCCCGACTCACCCGTCCCGACGCTCGTCCTTTCGCGCGCAGGCTCCCTCGCCGGGCTCGTCCGGACCCCCGGCGGCGGGGTGTTGCCCGCCACGTGGGCCCGCGTCCGAACAGCGGCGGCCGACCCGTTCCCCGTCCCCCCGGTGGCGGTGGTCGGCGGGCGGTTCCGCATCGAGGGCCTGCCGCTCGGCACCCACACCGTCGAGCTTCACGGGGTCGATCCTGGTCGTCGCCAGGACGTGGCACCCAGATCGACGTCCGAGGTGCACCTCACGGCCACCGAGGTCGCCACGGTCGTCCTGGACCTGCGTGGACTCGGCAGCTTGTTCGGCGACGTGCTCGTCGATGGGGTCGGCGTACCGTTCTGCGAGGTCTCGTTGACGGGGATCGAGAGCGATCTCGTCGCCCGGTGCATCACCGATGCTCGAGGCGGGTTCGCCATCGGTGGACTCGATCCAGGTGGTGCCTGGTTGGCGGTCCGCACCGCCGCGGACCTCGAACCGCACACCCGATTGCGCGTCGAGATCCCTGGCTCCGGCGCTCTCCAGCAGGATCTGCTGGTCCGCACGGGTCGCGTCTCCGGTCGGGTGGTCGATGCCGAGGCCGGCCGACCGTTGGCCGGCGTCAAGGTGCGGCTCGAGGTTCGTTCGGAGTCCGTTGACGAGCCGCGACTTCTCGCCGAGCTCTCCACCGACGCCGACGGGCGTTGGGAACACGCCGAACTTCCGTCGGGCGAGATCCTGGTCTCGCCCCTGCAACGATTCCGTACCGGAACCACACAGGTTCCCTGCGAGGTCCTGGCGGGGGGCAACGTGGTGGCGCCGGAACTGGTGCTCACGAACTCGGGGCAGCTCGAGCTCCTCGTGCGCACCGAGGGTCGGCTGAAGACCGAGATCGAGGTCGTCGTGCGCCCGCTGCACGAGACGCGCATCCTGACCACACAACGTCGGGTCGGCGCCGGGCGCATGAAGCTCGGCGAGTTCGTCCCTGGGATGGTCCAGGTGCAGGTCACGAACCTGGCCGATGGCACCCAGGTCGAGACGACGGCGAGCGTGCGCGAACGGTGGGTCGAAACGGTCGTAGTCGATCTCTGAGAGCCACGCCGGAGCGGTCCGTCGTGTTCCGCAAGGACTGTGTAGCGGTCCGGATTTCCGGGTGAACCCCGTTCGGTTCGGAACCGGCGTTCAGGCGCCATGTTCGCGCTCGCAAGGACCGGTTTTCCGAGGGCTTACGTCCTTCGCGGACACGGAGTCGATCCCGTCTCCGTAGGGGCGGGTTGCAACACGCGACAACGTGACGCGGCCCCCTTCCCGACCCCGGCGAAACGTCCGGATCGGGAGTTCGGCCGCCAGCGGGAGTCGGCTTACGTCCCTGTCGGGCCTCGGTGGCAGCACCTACGTGCCTACACCGAGTCCGGCATCCTCAAGTCCCGAGTCGTTCCCCACGACACGGAACCGTCCCCACCGCTGGAGCGTCCTGAACCCCGGGACCCAAGCCCTGCGGAGACCCCCATGAAACCGAAGAACCAAGCTACGCACTCCGACCTGGACGCACTCCTGGAGCCCCTCTCCAAGAACCCCGAGACCTTCACGGCCAAGGCCCGTGAGTTGGCCGCTGCGTGGAACGCCGCCGGAACCGCCCTCGAAGTGCGCGGTCCCGAGACGTGGCGCAATCCGCTGCACCTGCCGCGCACCGGCGTGGCGACCATCGAAGAGCAGTTGCGCAGTGAGATCGACTCGATCCAGTTGATGGACCGGGCTGAAGAAGCACGCCACGCGCGTCGCATCGAGTTCGCGAAGCTGCGACTCGACGTCGCACTCGAAGAGGAAGGCCTCGACCACGAGGACTTGGAAGGGTCCGTCATGTACGAGCCGGACACGTTCCGTGACCTCGAGCCCCAGCGTTGCCTGATCCCGCCCAACGTCTGCCGTCGTTGGGTCGAGTGGCACGCCCTGCGCACGGAACTGGTCGAGCGCAACCTCTACTTGGTTCTGATCAACGTCGAGCGCTACGCTCACCTCGGTTCCTCGCGCCTGGACCTGATCCAGGAAGGCTCCACGTCCCTGTTCCGCGCCGTCGACGGATTCGACTGGCGTCGTGAACTCCTGTTCCGCACGTACGCCGTGCACTGGTTGAACCAGGCCTTCCGTAGCTTCCTCTACAACAACGGCCAGACCGTTCGAGTGCCCGTCTACCTGCAGAAGGCGATGAAGCACGTGCGGGCGGCCAAGGCGAAGCTGGGCGGGGAAGGCGTGGCGACTCCGGATGCGATCGCCGAGGAAACGGGCCTGGGTGTCCACCTCGTCGAGAGCGCGTTGGACGCCATGAAGAGCACGCTCTCCATGGACATGCCCCTCAACGGTGAGCAAGGCAATGGCCTGGCCGACGTGATCGGAACGGACAACCCCGAAGGTCTGTACCTGCCCGAGATGGAGGAGTTCTCCGTCGCGGACGGCATCGACATGGCCTTCGATCGACTGTCCAATCGTGAGCGTTTCGTGGTCGAGATGCGCTTCGGCGTCAACCAGAAGCGTGAACACACGTTGGCCGAGGTCGCCAAGGAACTCGGCGTCAGCCTCGAACGTGTGCGTCAGATCCAAGTTCGAGCCCTGGGCAAGATGAAGACGCCCGCGCTCCGCAAAGCCGTGGATCCCTTCCTTCAAAGCTGAGGGAGACACTGGACGCCTCGCACCGCGGGAGCGTCGCGTACCCGGGCCGGTCGGTGAAACCCGACCGGCCCGGGTTCTTGTTACAGAGCCGTGTCGGTCCGAATCGTGATGGGGTCGCACCGGATCCCGTAGATTGCGTGCGATGAGCTTCGCCCCGCGCCACCCCGACTTCGCCGCCAAGGTGCGTGCGAGCTTCGACGCCCAGCGCTTCATGCAGCACGTGGGCGCGCGGTTGACCGAGATCGAGCCTGGACGCTGCACGGTGGAGACCGACCACGACCCGAGCCTGACGCAGCAACATGGTTTCTTCCACGCTGGGGTCGTCGCGACGCTCGCGGACGATGCCGCGGGGTACGCGGCCTTCACGTTGATGGGCGCCCTCGACTCGATCTTGACGGTCGAGTTCAAGGTCAACCTGGTCGCACCGGCGAAGGGAGACCGACTGGTCGCGCGCGGCGAGGTCCTGCGATCCGGTCGCACGCTCAGCACCTGCCGCGCCGACGTCTTTGTCGTACGGGACGGCGAGGAGCACCTGTGTGCCGCGTCCCAGGCCACCCTGATGCGTCTCGTCGGTGGATTCGGCGGCGAGGGCGGTCCGGCGGGCAACTCCGGCCACGGAGAGGGATAGGATCGGTGCCATGGTGATCGGTCCCCCGCAACCCAAGAACCCCGTCCTCGGGCTCCGTCCCCAGGACGAACCGACCGTCGTTCCCGATGCCGCGCTCGTGCGGCCGATGAGTGTCGGCGACCTGCGCGCCGTGTCGATGGACCTGCTGGGGCGGCCCCCGTTCGCGAACGAACTCGAGCCCTGGATCGGCAAGTCGCGCGACGCCTACGTCGAGCATCTTCTCGGCACCGAAGCGTTCTGGCGCCACTGGTGGTCCGAGCAGCTGTACTACTTCATGCTGATCGACACGTTCCGTCCGCGCACTGACGACGTGAACGAGGTCCCGATCAAGCTGGCCGAGGGACGGTTGACCGTCCGGGACGCGTTGCACCGCATCGCCCTGACGCCGACCTTCGACCTGCGCAACCCGGGCGCCGACACGTTCGTCACCGTGGTGATGGAGCAGTACTGCGGGATGGTCGTCCAGGACGCCGCGCGCGAACTCGAGATCGGCAAGAGCGCCTACGACGGCAACGAGACGCGCTTCCTCGGACAGCCCGCCGAGAACCAGGCCGACGTCGTGCGCAACTGCGTCGAGCACAAGAGCGCGACCCGGCACTTCACCGCTCGCGAGTACGAGCGCCTGACCGGCATGGCGCCGGACAAGAAGGACCTGATTCGCTGGAGTCGGGACCTGCACAAGCGACCGCACGCGTACGTCACCCTGTTCGCGGAATGGATGCGATCGACCCACTACGACGAGCGCTTGGTCCGCCGCCGGCCCAAGTCCAACCGCCTGTTCGCGCGCGCCCTGCACGTGGATCTCCTGGATCGCCTTCCGACCGAGGACGAGACCGAGTCGATGCGCAATGCCCTGGATGGCCTCGGGGACCCGCGTCCCTTGCGCTCCTTGTTCGCCCGGTTGATCCTGGACAGTTCCAAGGCCCCCGTGCCGAAGAAGAAGGACATCCCGGATCCGACGCTGTGGGTTGGCGCCCAGTACCGGCGCCTGCTCGGACGCGAAGCGACCCAGGACGAATTGCGCACCTTCGTCACCGCCTTCCACGAGCCGGCTTGTCGGCCCGAGACCCTGCTCTACGCGATCCTCAGCCACGCCGAGTACCAGACGTACTGAGCTCGTCCTGGATCTCGGTTCGACCGAGATTCGCGCGAGCACGACACCGACCTCCAACCTCGGAGACCTCACCATGACGCACCTCACACGCCGCAACCTCCTGCGCACGGCCGGAGCCGTGAGCGCGGGCGCACTCCTGGCGCCGTCCATGCTGGGGGCTCCGCTGTTCGTGCCCGAGCGCAAGACCCAGCGCGTCGTGTTGATCGCGATGGCGGGCGGTGTGCGAACGCGCGAGACGTTCGGGATGCCGGACAACGTGCCGAACTTGGTGGCGATGGCGAAGGAGGGCGTGCTCTATCCCAAGCTCCGCACCTCGAACCTGGGCCACTTCGGCGCGACGATGTCGATCTTCACGGGACTCGCTGAGGCCCGCGGCATTCGCGAGAACGCGCGCGGCCCGGACCCGACGATCTTCGAGTACCTGCGCAAGGACCTGGGCCTCGACAAAGGTGACGTCTGGGTCACGACGTCCGGGGGCGCGCAGCAGGTGAACTACTCCTACGGTCTGCACCCCGAGTACGGACCCCAGTACGGCGCGAACATCCTGGACGGCGACGGCATCTTCAACCGCGAGTTCGAGGAGTTGCTCGAGCGCTGGGGCAAGCCGAAGGCGGCGGACCCCGAGGAGCAGAAGATCCTCGAACGCCTGCGTCGCGGCATGGGCAAGGGCGACGCGGTCAAGGATGCGGAACAGCAAGCGCGCGTCGAGGAGTACATCCTGAACGAACTGACGCGCGGCACGTCCGACATCCGCGGTGCGGCAGCCGGGGATCGCAAGGCGCTGCGCCTGGCGCGCAACCTGATGTCGATCTTCAAGCCCAAGATGCTCGGCGTCGTGCTGCAGAACGCGGACATCGCCCACAGCAGCTACAACGGTTACGTCGAGGTCGTGCGCCAGAACGACGCCGCCATCGGCGAGCTCATGGCTGCGATTCGCGAGGACGAGGAACTGGCGACCACGACGGCCGTGTTCGTCTGCCCCGAGTTCGGTCGCGACGCCGACCTGAACGCGCGCCGTGGCTTGGACCACGGCGATGGCTCCGACGACCTGCGCACCGTGGGGTGCGCCGCGTGGGGGCCCGACTTCAAGCAGGGCGCGACGGTCACGGCCGATCACAAGACGATCGACCTGACCACGACGATCTGCGAGTTGATGGGCGCCAAGGCCAAGCTCGCCAAGGGCGGCCGACTCTCCGGCCTGTACTCCTGAGCTCGCCATGGCCACCCGTGATCTAGGGATTCCGGGCGGCCGGATCACGCACGTCGTGTTCGCGGTCCTGGCGCTCGTGGGCCTGACGACGGCGCTCGAAGGGTCCGCACCGGGTCCTGCGGCTCTCGTTGCGTTCGCCCAGGAGGGTGTGACCTCGGTACCGAAGGCGGAGGGCTGCCTGGCCTGCCACCAGGGCATCGAGGACATGCACCCGTGGCTCGCTCTGTCGTGTGTCGATTGCCACGGCGGCGACGCGAGCGCCAAGTCCAAGCACGATGCGCACGTCCACTCGATGGGGACGCGCGACGATGACGAGCGCGTGCAGCCGCTCGATCAGGACCTCGCCTGGCGCCGCTTCGTCAACCCGACGGACCTGCGTGTCGTCAAGGGCACCTGCGGGACGTGTCACGAATCGCTCTGCAACGACCTCGAGCTGAGCTTGCACGGAACGACCGCCGGCCACTTGTCCGACGGCTTCTACGAGATGGGTCTGTCGAAGAAACGCGGGTCGCTCTACGGCGTCTTCCCCGTGGCGAGTCACAAGACCGACAAGGGCGCGGTCGATAGCCTCGTCCAGCCGCCGTCGTTCACCGCGACCGGGACGGCGGACGGCAACGAACTCGGCCGGCACTTCACCGACCTGGTGCGCAAGGAGTGCATGCAGTGTCACCTGTACTCGCGCGGGCGTGCGTTGCGCGGTCGAGTGGGTTGGGACGGGGACTATCGGAGCGAGGGTTGCGCGGCGTGCCACGTGAAGTACGCGCGCAACGGCCTGTCCGACAGCGCCGACCGCAGCGTCTCGCGCACGGAACCCGGTCACCCCTGGCGGCACCAGATGACCAGCGCGCCGACGACCGAGACGTGCACCTCGTGTCACTACGGAGATGCCTCGATCGGCTTGCACTTCCGCGGCCTGTCCCAGTTGCCTCCCGGAGCACCCGGCGGTCCCGAGATCGAGGGCACGACCGACAGCCCGCTCAACCGCGCCTTCTACCTGAACGACAATCGCCTCGCGCCGCCCGACATCCACCACGAGTCGGGCATGCACTGCATCGACTGCCACACGTTGACCGACGTGATGGGGGACGGCGCGCTGCACGGCCAGATGGAGCACGCCGTCGAGATCTCGTGCGAGGGTTGCCACGGCTCGTTCACCGAGCGCGCGACGTTGAAGACCGAACGCGGGACGCGCCTCGAGCACATGAACTTCGTGGGCAAGGCCGTGTACCTGACCAGCAAGGTGACCGGTCGCAAGCATCGCGTGAAGCAGGTGGTCGACGTGCTCGACGCCAAGCATCGCGATCACAACCCCGCCGCCGCGAAAGCGATGACCGGAGCGCACGGCAAGCTCGAGTGCTACACGTGTCATGCGAGTTGGAACGTGAACTTCCTGGGGTTCCACTTCTATCGGAACGAAGCGCTCAGCCAGCAGGACCTGGTCAGCGGGCGCCGCACGCCGGGACGGGTCACGACCCAGGAGAAAGTGTTCACGACCTGGCGCAGCTTCTACGCCGGGCTCAACGAGGCCGGCCGGGTCGCGCCCTACCTGACGGGGTTCTCGACGATGGGGACGGTCGACGACGCCGACGGCAAACGCGTGCTCGACCAGCACATGCCCGTGACGGCTGCGGGCCTGTCGGGCATGACGATGGTGCACCACCAACTGCACTCGACCCGCGCCACCGCGCGCGGTTGCGTCGAGTGCCACCGCAGTTCCAGCACCTGGGGTCTCGGGTCGTCGAACTTCCGGCTGGCGCGCCACATGGCGTTCATCGCGGATCGGCGCGGGATCGAGGCCGTTGCGATGAACCGCGCGAACCTCGCGTCGTCGGTGCCGCTCGGCAAGTTCGTGTTGCCGGACATCGTCGACATGGAGCTCGATTGCGAGTCGCTGCAAGGTCACGCGCGCACCCTGTACGTGGCCGAGGGAGGTCGCGGTGTGCATGTCCTGGACGTCAGCGACCCGACCGCGCCGAAGCGCCTGGCGTTCACGATGACCGCATCGCCGCGGGGCTTGGCCCGTTTCGGCGATCACCTGGCCGTCGCTGACGGTGTCGGTGGACTGCTCATCTACGACGTCTCGAAGCCTTCCGAGATCAAGCTCGTCGGCGTCGCTCCGACGCTGGACGCGCACGACGTCGAGATCCGCTGGCCCTACGCGTACGTCGCCGACGGACCCGGCGGCCTCGCGATCGTCGACGTGCGCGAACCGATCCGACCCAAGGTCGTCGGCGGACTCGACTGGAAGGTCGACAAGGACAACACGACCGAAGCCGTCAGCGTCGAGGTCCTGTTCCAGTACAGCCGCCCCCAGGTGTTGGGCGACGCACCCGCGCCCTTCCGCAAGCCCGGGCGCCACGTGGCCGCCCTGCTCGATCGCAACCTGGGCGCCGTGTTGATCGACGTGACCGAACCGACGCGGCCGAAGTTGCTGTCTCCGAAAGCGGACACCGGACGTTCGGGCGCGCGTCGCGTACGGGACGACGTCGTCTACACCGGACTGTCGATGCGCAGCAAGGTCGACCTGGCGACGCCGCAGGGTGGCGAGCCCACGGCCGAACGCGACTACGTCTACGTCGTCGCGGAGCGCACGTTGGGCAACGGCGACCAGCGCTCCAACGTGTTCTCGGTGGACATCACCGAACCCGAGTCGCCGAAGGTCGCCAACTTCGCTCTCTCGGGTGATCAGAGCGAGATGCTCGTCCACGCTTCCTTCTACAACCCGCCGTTCCTGCAGCCCGTGTCGTTCGTACCGGGGAACGCAGGCGTGTTCCTGACGGACCTGTCCAACTCGACCGAACTCGAGTCCTTGGGCGCCTTGCAGGGATTGCGCAACGGCTACGTGGTCGTGCTGGAGGAGTTCCCCTTGGACCGCATGGTCGACGAGACGGGCCGGCGCTTGAAGGACGTCAGTCACGAAGGTTCGCGCTGGCTGTATCGAGCCGAGATCTCGCGCATCCTCGACGTGCCGGGCGACCTGCTGGGTCTCTTCGGCAAGGACGATCCGTTGCCGAACATGCCGGCAGCGTCCGCGCGCGCGTTCCTGGCGCGTCACGACAAGGATCGCGACGGGACGCTGCGGGGCGACGAGCTGGACGATCTGGCGGGGCTGGACGTCGATGGCGACGGTCGCGCGACCTTGATCGAGATCGCCGGATTGGCGACGCCGCCCCGCGAACGCACCGAGAGCGAGCAGCAGGAAGGTCCGATCCTGACCCGCCGCACCGACCAGGACGGTGACCTGGCGCGTTTGCTCGACGGCATCGATCCGCTCGACTACGACCGCGACAACGACCGGCGCTTGAACCGCCGCGAGATGGCGCGCGCGATGTACGACGCGCTCGACCTGGACCGCGACGGGAAGTTGACCATCGACGAACTGTCCCGCCATCCCGGCCTCACGCGCAGGTTGCGTTACGGGGATCGCTCCGCCCTGGGCCCGATGGGTGCCAAGAAGCGCGGCGACATCGCGTTCAGTGGATTCCGCAACTTCAACGTGCAGGAACCCGAGTGGTTGGCGCTCGATCGCAACGGGGACGACGGCGTGCAGCTGCAACCGGATCCGACGGACATGGGACGCCGTGACGGGCTGCCTCCTCCCGTCGTCGAATGGCCCAGCCGTCAGCAGTTCCGCATTCCGCTGCCCGCCAGCATGACCGCCGAAGATCTGCTCGAACGGTTGGACAAGGATGGGGACGGGGACCTCTCGCTGCGCGAGTTGAAGAAGCGGCCCGATCTGCTGCGCCTCGATCCGAACTACGACGGCGTGCTCACGGGCGCCGAACTCGGCCGGCTCGCGAACCTGGTCGTCGGAGGTGGGGTCGAGGTCCTGGTGGACGATTTCACCCAGCGCTGGGACTGGAACGGCGACGGCGTGGTCAGAGAGGGGGAACTGCCCGCATTCGCGCGGACCGCCGTGGACGCGCGGCGCTGATCGGGCCCACCGATTCCTGGCTTCATGAGTGAGCGTGGCCCACCAAAATCGGCCCCTGCTGGCTCCAGAGGGCACTTTTCCCCGGCCGAGGGGGGGCGCCGCCCAGGGCCCTGTGCTAATCTCCGAGGTCGATCCACGGCCACCCAAGTCTCTTGGACCCTCCCTTCCTGGCCGTTCCGGGGATGTCGGTTCCCCATCGGGTCCGCCGCCGCGCCGCGATCCGACCGCCATGTCCTCCAGCCACCCCACGACTTCGACCGCCCCGGGCGGAGCTCCCGATGCGTCTTCGCTGGACGACCGTCGGCGTGCGGACAAGAAGCCGTCGTGGCTGAAAGTTCCGCTTCCCGGTGGCGAGGGCTACAGCAAGCTCAAGCGCCTCGCGCGCGAGTTGAACCTGCACACCGTTTGCGAAGAGGCACGCTGCCCGAACATCGGCGAGTGTTGGAAGGGCGACCACGCGACGATGACGTTGATGGTGCTCGGCGACGAGTGCACACGCCGTTGTCGTTTCTGCGCGGTCAAGACCGTCCAGCAAGCCGCGCCGCCCGACCCGGACGAGCCCAGCCACGTGGGCACCGCCGTCGGTGAGATGAAGCTCGACTACGTCGTGATCACCAGCGTCGATCGCGACGACCTGGCCGATGGTGGGGCAGGACACTACGCGGCCTGCGTGCGTTCGATCCGCGAGCACGCGCCCGACACGATCGTCGAGACGCTCGTTCCGGACTACACCGGCGCGAACTTGAGCGTGTTGATGGAGTCTGCACCCGACGTGCTCGCGCACAACGTCGAGGTCGTGCCGCGCCTGCAGCGCAAGATCCGCGACCCGCGCTGTTCGTACGAGCGTTCGCTCGACACGTTGCGGGAAGCCAAGCGCGCCGGTACCGCCGCCTTCACCAAGTCGTCCTTGATGGTCGGCCTGGGCGAGACCGACGCCGAGGTCGAAGAGGCGCTGCGCATGCTGCGCGACGCGGACGTCGACTTCCTGACCGTGGGCCAGTACCTGCGCCCGACCCCCAATCACGCTCCGGTGATCGACTACATCACACCGGAGCGCTTCATCGACCTCGAGATCCTGGGCCGCGACCTGGGCTTCGAATACGTGGCTTCCGGACCCCTGGTTCGCTCGAGCTACAAGGCCGGCGAGTTCTACGCGGCGCATCGCGTTCGCGAGAAGCGCAAGGCCCGAGTCGCCGACGACAATTGACACCATGACGCAGATCGAATCGCTGAGCGTCCTCTCCTCGGACAACGCCGCCCCCGGCCACGCGCACGGGCTCACCAACGATGAGCTCGTGAAGTGCTACGCCGCGATGCTGCGCGTGCGCGCCTTCGACGACATCTGCATGAAGTTGCAGCGGTCCGGGCGCATCGGTTTCTCGATCCCCAACCGCGGGGTCGAAGGCTGCCAGGTGGGCGCCGCGAGCGCCTTCGAGAAGACGGACTTCCTGTTCCCGAGCTACCGCGACTTCGGCATGGCCATGCTGCATGGCGTGCCGGCCGTCGAGATGATGCACAACATGTTCGGCAACTCGAAGGACGCCGCCCTCGGCCGTCAGATGCCGGTGCACTTCTCCTTCACCGAGCCGATCAAGTTCTTCTCGATCAGCTCGCCGATCGGGACGCACCTGCCCCAGGCCGTCGGCGCGGCGCGCGCGTTCCAGGCGCGCGGCGAGAAGCACGTCTGCCTGGCGAGTTTCGGTGACGGCGGTACGAGTTCGCTCGGCTTCCACAGCGCGCTCAACTTCGCTGGCGTTTGGAAGGCGCCCGTCGTCTTCCTGTGCCAGAACAACGGTTGGGCGATCTCGCTGCCGTCGTCGGGCCAGACCGCCAGCGAGTCGTACGCGATCAAGGCCAAGGCCTATGGCATTCCCGGCGTCAAGGTCGACGGCAACGACCTGCTCGCCGTGCGCCAGGCGACGCGCGAAGCCGTGGCGCGCGCGCGGGCCGGCGAAGGTCCGACGTTGATCGAGGCCGAGACCTACCGCATGGGTGGTCACTCGACCTCCGACGATCCGACCAAGTACGTCCCCAAGGAAGAACTCGACAAGTGGGAGGCCAAGGACCCGGTCAACCGGTTCCGCCGCTTCCTCGAACACGAGGGCATCTGGACGCCCGAGCTGGAGGAGCGCTTGCTCCAAGAGGCCAAGGACGAAGTCGCCGAGGCGGCGAAGATCGCCGAGGCCACGCCGAAGCCCGGCCTCGAGACCGTCTTCAGCGACGTCTACGCCGAGATGCCCGATCACTTGCGCGCCCAGGGCCAGTCGATGTTCGACCTGGCGGCCCGACGTGGCGACGCGGCCGCCGGCGACGGGGCCTTTCCCCTCTGATCCGCGCCTTCTCTCCCCGATTCATCGAGTCTCAACTCCCCACCGGGACCCGAGCCCCGCACACTCCTGCACCGATATGGCGAACCTGACCCTGCTCCAAGCCGTGAACGACGGCCTCAAGACCGCGATGCGCGACGACCCGAGCGTCCTCGTGTTCGGCGAGGACGTCGGCCCGAAAGGCGGCGTGTTCCTGGCGACCGAAGGCCTCACCGCCGAGTTCGGCGAGGGCCGTTGCTTCGACACGCCCCTGTCCGAGGACGGCATCATCGGGTCCGCGATCGGTATGGCCGTCAACGGCATGCGCCCGGTCTGCGAGATCCAGTTCCAGGACTTCATCTTCCCGGCGTTCGACCAGATCGTCAGCGAGGCGGCCAAGCTGCGCTATCGCTCCGGCGGCCAGTACACCGCGCCGATGGTGATCCGCACGCCGTACGGCGGCGGCATCCGCGGCGGGCTGTACCACAGCCAGTCGGGCGAGGCGTACTTCACGCACACCGCCGGCCTCAAGGTCGTCATCCCGTCGACGCCGCACGATGCCAAGGGCCTCCTGCTCGCGTCGATCGAGGACCCCGACCCGGTGCTGTTCATGGAGCCCAAGGCGCTCTATCGCACCGTCAAGGGCGAGGTCCCCGAGGAGCGCTACAC
>JAJDEX010000594.1 GCA_029259575.1 Planctomycetota bacterium
GCCGCCAGGGATTGGCGACCCGAACCGTAGTCGTCGGCCCCGGTCACGGTCATGCCCATGATCCCGCCCGTGGTCAGCGCCAGGGCCGCCATCAGGGTGGCGAGCGTCGCCCGGCGGCAGCCTTCGATCAGGGCTCCGGCACCCAGAGCGGCGAGCCAGGGCAAGCCGATCCAGACGAGCGCCGTGGCACGCGTCGGGGCGCCCAGGTCGAAGCCTGGAACGTGCAAGAGCCAGCGGAACGGGTACCACGCGAAGGCGAAGCCCACGCCGCAGACGATCAGGAGGAACGGCACCTCGGACTTGCGCGGACGACCCGCGATGCCCGCGATCGCCAGCAGGAGCGTGGCGACGCCGACGTACAGGTTCCATTCGAGGCCGTTGGCGCGTTCGCCGAGCTTGCGTTCGTCCGCGCCCAACACCCACCAAGCGGGCGGGTTCGCATCGGCGAAGAACGGGTCGTCCGGCCCGCCGAACAGGTCCGGGACCATCATCGTGGCCAGCGCCGCACGCGGCAGTCCTTGATCGATCAGTTCGGAGGCTTCCGCAGGTTGCCGGGCCGAGTCCGACGCCTGGAAGGCCATGGGGACCAACGCGGGCCCGCCCAGCAGGCCGCCCAGGATCAGCGTCACGCCGATCGCGGGCAAGCGTCCCGTGGCGCCCTCGCGTATCGCCCGAACGATTGCGACCAGAACGACGGCAGCGAGTGCCGGAACCGCGACGGAGGGGAAGCCCGCGCTGAGCGTCATCGCGATGGCGACCGCCAGGACGATGCGCGCGAGCAGGCGACCGGCGAGCATGCCCTCGACGGCCCACAGCGCGAGGGGCACCCACGCGATCGCGCCGACCTTCATCGACAGCTGCAGGTTCATCAGGCCGAAGCCGCCGGCCTGGATCGCCAGCGCTCCGGCGAAGCGACCGCCCGCGGAAACTCCGCGCGCGCCGAGCAACAGCCACATGCCGATCCCGGCGATCGCCAGGTGCAGCCAGCCGAGAGCGGCGATGCCACGTCCGACCGGCAACGCCGTCAGCAGTCGGTTCGGCGCGTACATCGGATCGATCAACGTCCCGCCCTGAAGGGCGCGACCCAATCCATGGTTCGGTGCGAAGTGGGCCGGTTCGCCCGCGGTTCGGCGTTGCTGTTGTTGCAGCACGTCGGTGGCGAACGGCAGCGTCGCATCGCTGACCCAGTGGTTGACGCCTTCCACCGCAAGCGCGGCGCGCTCGGCGTCCTCGCTGGCGAGCGGTTCGAACGCCGCGGGGTGGATCGGAAGCAGGGTGCGTCCGGGGAGCAGCGCGCGGCCGACGAAGAGTCCGGGGACCGCGAGCAGTGCGGCCACGACGATGAGCCCGAGCCACATCCGCCGCCACTTCGACGGTAGAGCGGGAGGGCCAGGAGCTCGATTCGGTGCGGTCGCGGGAGACGCCATGCCGGCAGTTTGCCGATGCGAGGAGCCGCACTCCAGGGTCGTCCCGGGGAGTCGATCCAAGGAGTGGACGTAGTTTCGAGTGGGTGCTGTCCCGCGCCCAGACCCCTCTCAGAGACGCATGCCGAGACCGACGCGGATTCCGCCCTCGCGGCTGTCCCACGTGGTCATCGTGCCGCCCAGTTGCGTGGCCATCCTTCGGCACGTCTCGAGGCTGGCGGAAACCTGGGCCTCGTCGCTCTCGTTCAGGTCCGTGCCGTTCGGGGGACGGGGGATGTCGAAGGACACCAGCACGTGCTCGTCCGCGGATTGCGGGAAGGTCTGAATCCGCAGCACACCGTGGCTGGCGTGGCGCAGCGCAGCGGAGAGGTAGAGCGGCAGGACGTGCCCCAATCGGGTGCGGTCGCCCGCCAGCCCGTGCTCGGACGCTGCGACCGGTTCGTGCTCGACCAGGAGTCCGCGACGCCCAGCTTCCTCGCCGTACCAGGTGAGGATGGCGTTCAGGTCCTCGGTCAAGTCTTGAGAATCCAGGGACCCGGAGTCCCGGCCGTCATCCTGCGCTTCGTCCAGACGCCCGATCAGGCGACCCAGGTGCACGGCCATCGTCGTGGAGCGCGTGACCTGGGTGCTGTCGATCGGGATCGTCTCGGGGTGCGCGAGGGTGAGGGCGCCACGGATCTGGCCGTCGCCGACGATGGGGATGCTGATCCAGGTGCGAGCCCACGCCCAGCGTGCATCTTGACCCTGGGCGGTCGGATCGGAGGCCAGGTCGACCTCCATGCGCGGGCGTTGCTCCAGGACGACGCGTCCGGACAGGGTCGCCTCGACCGGGCGGTCCTGGGGCGGACTCACCTCGTCCGGAAGTCCGAACGTGGCGATGTCGCGCAGCGTGCGGCGGCGCGGGTCGTACGTCTCGATCGCCACCACGGGGAAGGCGGTGGCCTTGGCGATCTCCTCGGCGGCGAGCTTCAGCAGAGGACGCGGAGGTCCAGGCTTCAGCAGCAGCTCCGTCAGCCTGTGCAGGCGCAGGAGCTCGGTGTTCTGGTCGATCAGATCGGAGACGAGGCCTTCGCGCGACACCGCGTAGCGCACCGCACGATCGAGCGCTTGGGGATCGACCTTGCCCTTCTCGAGGTAGCCGGCGGCGCCCAGACCCTGGGCACGCGCATCGGTGGACGCGTCCCCGTGAGCCGTGATCAGGATCATCGGCGTGCCGACGCCCTGGGCGGTGGCCTCGCGCATCAGGTCGAGGCCGGTGCGCGGTCCCAACTGATAGTCGACCAGACACGCGTCGTACTTCCCGGACTCGAGCGCCTCGAGGCCGGACTCGAAGTTCGGAGACCAATCGAGTTGGTGCTCGGCGTTCTCGAGCTTGTCGAGCAAACGCTGCGTCAGGATGTAGTCGCGCTCGTCGTCATCGACGAGGAGGATGCGGGTCCGGGTGATGGACAAGGATTTGCCGGCCGGGGTGGAGTCCCAGCGGGCTGCAGGGTGGATCCTGGACGGGCCGGTCCAGATGGACCGGAGTCGCTCGGAGGATCGGGCGAGTGGAGTGGATGCACCGGGGTGCGGTTTCTCCGTCCGGCTACGGCCTCTGGAGATTCGGATATCCTAGAAATCCGAACCTTCGGATGGCAGCCGATTCGCTATTGCCCAGCCGACCTTCCCCGAGGGACGCCTAGGACTTGCCCTAGACGCGCGGGGCCGCCAGCGATCATTCCTTCGTGGGGTGGACGTCCGGAGCCCGCTCCCCGAGCGCCACGGCCATCTTCACGAGTTCTGCGAACGAATTCGCCTTCATCTTCTCCATGGCGTGGGCGCGGTGGACCTCGATGGTCTTCTGGCTCAGGCCGAGCTCGTGCGCGACGACCTTGTTGGGCTTGCCCACGACCACCAGGCTGAAGACCTCGCGCTCCCTCGACGTCAGGGTCGAGCGACGGGCCTCGAGCACGACGAGCTCCTCGAGCTCGGCCCGGCGTTTCGTGTCGACCTCGATGGCGTGATGAATGTGCTCGAGGAGCACCTGGTCCGAGAACGGCTTCTCGATGAAGTCCATCGCGCCGACCTTCATGGCCCGCACCGCCATCTGCACGTCACCGTGTCCCGTGATCATCAGCACGGGGGGCGTGAACCGTTCCTGGGCCAGTTGCTCGTGCAGTTCGAGGCCGGACAGGCCCGGCATGCGCACGTCGAGCACGATGCATCCCGCTGCGCGGGGGTCGTAGCTGGCCAGGAACTCCTCAGCGCTCGCGAAGCACCGCACGGCGATGCCGACGCTGCCGATCAAGAACTTCAAGGAATCGCGCATCGCGGGTTCGTCGTCGACCACGAAGACCGTCGGGATGTCTGTCATTGAAAGGGCAGGGGGCAGCTGAGCTCAATACTGGAACAGGAGTCAGCTCCGCGAGCGAGCGAAACGGGACTCGGCGATAGGGTGGTTCGACCGATACGTGCCCTATGCGTGTTCCGACCGAAACGGGAGGGTGAATCGGAAACAGGTCGTCCCGTCCTCGAGAGGTTCGCACCACAGTCGCCCGCCGTGGGCTTCGATGATGGACCTGCTGATGGGAAGACCGAGTCCGATGCCCTCGGCTTTGGTGGAGACAAAGGGAGCAAAGGCGTCCTCGACGTCGGAGGGATCGAGGCCTGGACCGTTGTCGCAGACCAGGACCAACCCGGCGTGTTCGGACTGGGACAGGGTACGAATACGAATCACCCGCTCGCTCTCAGGAGTTTCCCGTACGGCATCCAGCGCATTGCGAATCAGGTTGAGGAGCACCTGCTCGACCTGGATGCGGTCGGCCAGGACCAATCGGTCCTCAGGGTCGTAATCGACCTCGAGGCGGACCTGGCTCCGTCGGATGCTGAATTCGGCGAGTGCGAGCGACTCCCGCAGGATGTCGTTCAACCGGGTGATTTCGACCTGCTTCTCACCGCGACGGATGAAGGATCGGATCCGACGAATCACGTCCCCGGCCCGCTCGGCCTGGTCCGCCGCGGCTTCGAGGGCACGCATGAGTTCCGGATTCTCGACGTCCGATGCCCTCAAGTGCCGAATGCCCCCGCGCGTGTAGTTCACGATCGCGGCCAGCGGTTGATTCAATTCGTGCGCGATGCCGGCGGCCATCTCTCCGACCGTGTTGAGACGGGAGATGTGGGTGAGCTGGTTGCGGTGCATCCGGTCGCGCTCCTCGGCGTCGACCTCGACCGAGCGATCCCGGACGAATCCGTAGGTGCGGCCGCCCTCGTCGTTGCGATGACAGAACGACACCTCGGCAGGGAAGGGCGTGCCATCCATGCGTTGCAGCGAGACCCGGATGCGGTAGGGGCCCTGGGCTTCCGCTGCACGGGCCAAGCTCTCGACCGTGGCGGAGTTCGAGCCCGCATCGAATGCGGACACGTGCTTGCCCAGGACGTCGTGATGGTCCGCGCCGGCGATCCCCAGGAAGGCGCCGTTGACGTCGACGACGGACAGCGCCTGGTCCAGGACGAAGATCCCGTCGAGAGCGCTGTCGAAGATCGAGGTCAGTTGGCGATGGCTCGCGCGCAGGGCTTCGCGTTCCTCCACGCTCTGTGTGACATCCGATTGGGTGGCCCAGAGTCGCAGGAAGGCACCGTCCTCGAGAATGGGCAGCAGGTCGAAGGCCAGGTGTCGCGCCGGGGCACCCTTGCGAACTTCCGCGACCTCCGCGTGGCCCACCAGGAACTCGGCATCGATGAGCTTGCGCAGGGCCTGTCCCGGAGCGCCCTCGGCGAAGGCGGGCAGCTCGGAGGTGCGCGCACCCACCAGGTCGCGAGCGGTCTGGCGCCCCAAGGTGTGGGCGAACGCGTCGTTGCACTCGACCAGGCGACCGTGCTTCAGGATCTGGTTCGCGACCTCGGTCAGGCCGGATCGAAGGGAGATCGGGTGATCCGTCTCCAGGCACCAGATCGCTGTCGCTGCTCCTTCGACGTAAGCGCGGTACCGTTCGGCGCTGCGCGAGATCAAGCCCGTGTGCTGGTCCGGCGTCTCCACCGGGACGACGAACTTTCCGACCGAGTGCATGCGCTGGACCTCGAGCGCGATGCGGCCCGTGCAGAGCCGGAAGAGGTCCTCGACCCAGTCCTGATCGTCCGGGACCTGGCGGAAGACACCCATGACGACGCCGAGCGGTTGACCCTCCGGGGACCCGAGCGGGAAGCACAGGAAGGCCTGGGCCTCGAGGTGTTGGAACAGGGGAACGTTCGGCCAGCGCTCGCGGGGGGACTCCCTGGTGAGGATCGTCCTGCCTTCGAACGCGTCCTCCCAGGGCTCGCCGCGGATGCCGTGCTCCAGGATCTGGACCGCTGTGTGGGGGGCGGCCATCGCGAGCACGCGAGCGCGATCTTGATCGGGTTCCGGCAAGCGCTCGCTGATCAACACCAGCTCGGCGCCCGTCAGATGGGCGAGGTGTTCCACCGAGCGGCCCAAGGTCCACGCCGACGAGCGCGGCTCGGGCGTCGCGGCCCATGCTTCCATCGCACTCGCCAGTTGGTGCTCGCGCGTCGCATCCCGCGCGACGCACAAGAGGCCGTTCTCGTCGTCCTTGCCCACCAGTGACAAGCGGATCCACTCGTGGCGGTGGCCGCCCGCGAGGCGCAGGTCGATCTCCCCGCCCTCCAGGTCGGCCGCCTCGAGGAAGCGCCGCGCACGTTCCCGGTCCTCGACGCACACCGCCTGCGTCCACGACCTGTGTTCGATGCGCGCGTCGCCGTTGGCGCTCCAACCAAGACGCATCGAGAGCGACGAGGAACTGGAGATCCGCCGATCACCGTCCAGCTGGTCGGACCAGACGACACCCCGGCCGACCCCGCTGGGGAGGACCCTGGGCAGCGCGTGGTCCGGCTCCCGATCGTGCGCGTTCAAATCACAGTCCTCCGGTTCCTATTTCCATTCCGCGACGAAGACGTTCGTGTCGCCGGCCGCGCCATCACCGCGGTTCGAGGAGAAGGCGAGCCACTTGCCGTTCGGACTGAACAACGGGAAACCGTCGAACTGCTTGCCGCGCTCACCCGCGTTGAACGTGGTGATCTGCTCGAGACCTTGGCCGTCGACGCCGATCGACCACAGGTCGAAGTCCATCGCCGGACGGTTCTGGTCGTGATGGTTGCTGCAGAAGATGATGCGCGAGTCGTCGGGATAGAACGACGGGCCGAAGTTGGCGTTGCCCAGCGTCGTCAGCTGCGTGCGGTTCTTGCCGTCGGCATCGACGAGGAAGAGTTCCATGTGGCTCGGCTTGACAAGGTCCCGCGCAAGCAGTTCCCGGTATGTGGCGAGCTCGGCCTCTTCCTGGCCCGGCGTGAACGCCGTCGCGCGGAACACGAGTCGCTGGCCGTCGTTGCTGAAGAACGCGCCCCCGTCGTAGCCGGGGTCGTCGGTGACCTGCATGAGGTCGCCGCCCTCCATGTCGCACGTCCAGAGTTCGATGTCGCCCGAACGCGTCGACGTGAACACGATGCGATCGCCC
>JAJDEX010000595.1 GCA_029259575.1 Planctomycetota bacterium
TCCTCGAGGTGCGCGATGACGGGCGCGTGATCGGAGGGCTTCTCGCCCTCGCGCGCTTCGAGGTCGACGGTGATGCCGGTGCAGGCGGCCATCGCGGGCGGAGACATCAGGTGATGGTCGATACGCAGCCCGTTGCCGCGGCTGTAGCCACGCGTGCGGAAGTCCCACCAGGTGTAGAGGCCGGCCTCGTCGTGGAACTCGCGGAAGGCGTCGACGTACCCGGGCTCCATGAGCTTGGCGAGAGCAGCGCGCTCGGGCTCCGAGCACAGGATCTTGTCCCGCCACTTCTCGGGGTCGTACACGTCGCGATCGTCGAACGTGATGTTGTAGTCGCCGAGCAGGATGACCTTCTCGCCCATGTCGTAGCGCTCCTTCACCATCGCAGCCAGACGGTCGAGCCAGTCGAGCTTGAACGCGTACTTCTCGTCACCGACCTCCTTGCCGTTCACCACGTAGAGGTTCAGCACCATGACGTCGCGGATGGTCGCTCCGATGACACGCTTCTGCGCGTTCTCGTCGTCGCCCGGCATGCCGCGCACGACATCCTCGATCGGCTCCTTGGACAGGATCGCCACGCCGTTGTAGGTCTTCTGGCCGAACACCTCGACGCGGTAGCCGGCGTCCTCGAAGGGCTCCCGCGGGAACAGTTCGTCGACGACCTTGGTCTCCTGCAGGCAGACGACGTCCGGCGAGCGGCGCTCCAGGAATTCCAGGACCCGCGGCAGGCGAGCTCGGACCGAATTGACGTTCCAGGTGACGATATCCATGGGCGCGATGGGGAGCGTTGGGCCCGATCCGACCCGATCCAGGGCAGCGGATCGGGCGCCGGATCGGCGGGGCGCGAGTCTACCGCGCGCACCCCCTCATCCCTCGGGCGAGAGCGCGATCCGATCGCTCCCGGCGCTCGAATCGACCCGGTTCGGGGAATCGAGGCAAGAACCGGCCATCGGAGGCCGGAATCCTGCCGCCTCGGTCGAGCTCAGCGCCTATCCTGTCCGGCCTCGAAATCCAGCCAGAGAGCCCAAGGACCACGTGAACGATCAACGCCGGAGGGGAGGAGGACAACGCCGAGGAGGCGGAGGCCGCTCCCGATCCAACTCATCCCAGGACAAGAGTCCGGGAGCACCGAAGAAGTCTTCGAACATCAAGCCCCTCCACCCGATGGAGGAGGTCCCCGACATCGAGTCCTTCCTGGAGTGGGACCTCGGTGACGAGGTGCAAGCTTCGATCAAGGAGATGGGCATCACGAAGCCCACGCCGATCCAGGCGCTCGCGATCGGCCCCGTGCTCGCTGGCAAGGACGTCATCGCCAAGGCCGAGACCGGCACGGGCAAGACGCTCGCGTTCGGCGCGCCGATGATGGCCAAGATCGACCCTGCCCGTCGCTCGGTGCTCGGCCTCGTGCTGTCCCCCACGCGCGAACTCTCCGAGCAGGTGCACGACGTGCTCAAGATCCTCGGCGAAGCACGCGGCGTGAAGACGTGCTTGATCGTCGGCGGCGAGCCGATGCAACCGCAGGTCAAGGCGTTGCAGGAAGGTGCCCAGGTCGTCGTCGGTACTCCCGGTCGCGTCATCGACCTGATGAATCAGGGCTTCCTCTCGTTCCCTTGGACGGAGTTCGTCGTGCTCGACGAGGCCGACAAGATGCTCGAGATCGGTTTCCTCGAGGACATCGAGAAGATCCTGGCCACGGTCAACGAGTACCGGAACACGCTGCTGTTCTCGGCGACGTTCCCGACACCGCTGCTGCAACTCGCGCGCAGCCAGACCAACGATCCGGTCGAGGTCGCCACCGCCAGCGGACACTCGACCGTCGACACGATCACGCAGTACGCCATGGGCGTCGAAGAGGAGGACCGTCCGCGCGTCCTCGCCGACATGGTCCGTTCCAGCGGCAAGGACGACGTCTTCCTGGTGTTCTGCGATCGCCGCACCGACGTCGACAAGCTCATGCGTCGCATGGAACGCGAGCGCTACCAGGTCAAGGCGCTGCACGGCGGCTACGACCAGGCGGCACGCTTCCGCGTGATGAGCGCGTTCCGCACCGGCGACGTCAAGGTGCTCATCGCGACCGACGTGGCCAGCCGCGGTCTCGACGTCAACCACGTCACGTTCGTGATCAACCTGGGTGTGCCGCGCGATCCCGCGGACTACACGCACCGCATCGGCCGTACGGGCCGGGCCGGGCGCCAGGGCAACGCGGTGACCTTCGTCCCGGGACGCGATCGTCGCAAGTGGGAAGCGCTCGTGCGCGATACCGGCTTCGACATCACCGACATCCGCCAGCCGCGCGACCTCTTCTCGGGTGCACGCCACGGTGGCCCCAAGGTCGACAAGCGCGAGCGCAGCGAGGAGCGGGGCGACCGCCCGCGCGGCGATCGTGGTGAACGTTCGGAACGACCGCGCCGCGACCGCGAGGACCGGCCCGCTCGTGAAGAACGGCCCGCTCGTGAAGAACGGCCGGCCAGGAGCGACCGCTCGCGCGGGGATCGCGAGGAGCGCCCTCGCCGGGATCGTCCGGAGCGACCGGCACGAGAGGAACGACCGCGCCGCGACCGTGAAGAGCGCTCGGACCGTCCCGCGCGCGAAGAACGTCAACGTGACGAGCGACCGAAGCGTGAGGACCGTCCCCGCCGGGACCGTGACGAGCGCCCCGCCCGCGAGGAGCGTCCGCGCAAGGATCGCGCCGAGCGACCGCGCCGCGACCGCGACGAGGCTCCCGCCACCAGCGGTGGGTTCGGAGCCGGTGCCGAGGAACGCCCGAAGACCTCCCGCTCGGAGCGCTCGGACGAGAAACCGGCCCGGAAGCCGAAGGCCTCGGAATCTCACGGTTCCAGGGACGCATCCCCCGATTCACGTCCCAAGAAGAAGCGCGAGCCCGCGCGCAACGAAGGCCCCGATCGCACCTCCAGCGGCGACGCGGGTGGCTTCGGCGCAGGCCTGTAGAACACGAACGGACCCGGGCATCGCTCGGGTCCCAGCCCCCGGTGGAACGCCACGGCTCGTGGCCGCCCCCACGATCAACCCGACAACGCAGCATCCGTCATGGGTGGAGTGAACCCCTACAACCAGGACGTCGACGTCCCGCAGGCCACGCAGCCGTTCGAGATCACGTTCCTGCCGATGAACCAGACGGTGTCCGTCGATCCGGCGGACATGCCGTTCGGTCACGACGGGCGCTCGGGCTCGATCCTCGACATCGCTCTCGGCGCGGGGATCGACATCGACCACGCGTGCGGTGGCGTCAACGCCTGCTCGACGTGCCACGTGATCGTTCGCGAAGGCCTCGCCACGTGCAACGAGGCCACCGAGGACGAAGAGGACATGCTCGACACGGCCCCCGGCCTCGAGCTCAACTCGCGCCTCAGCTGCCAGGCGGTCCCGAACGGATCCACCAAGATCGTCGCCGAGATCCCGGGCTGGAACCGCAACCACGCCAGCGAGTCCCACTGACCCCGATGGACGTTCGACTCGCCAATCCCCGCGGTTTCTGCGCCGGCGTCGACCGCGCGATCGAGATCGTCGAGCGCGCCATCGAGCGTTTCGGTTCCCCGGTCTACGTGCTGCACGAGATCGTGCACAACAAGCACGTGCTCGAGCACCTGTCCGCGCGCGGCACGATCTTCGTCAAGTCGCTGTCCGAGGTGCCGGAGGGTTCGGTCACGATCTACAGCGCGCACGGGGTTTCCGATGCCGTGGTGGCCGAGGGCAAGGAACGCCGCCTGCGGGTCATCGACGCCACGTGCCCGCTCGTCACCAAGGTCCACACGCAAGCCCAGCGCTACGCGGGCGATGCGCGCGAGGTCATCCTGATCGGGCATCCCGGTCACCCCGAGGTCGAAGGCACGCGCGGCCGGATCGCCGGCAAGGTTCACGTCCTGTCGACGCCCACCGAGGTCGCCGCGCTCCAGGTCGACGACCCCGAGCGTCTCGCCTACGTCACGCAGACAACGCTGTCGGTCGACGACACGCGCGATGTGATCGACGCGCTGACCGCACGCTTCCCGCTGATCCAAGGACCGGATCTCAAGGACATCTGCTACGCGACCCAGAACCGCCAGAACGCGGTGAAGTCGATGCTCCCCGAGATCGACGTGCTCTTGGTCGTTGGCTCGCAGAACTCGACGAACTCCAGCCGCACCACAGTATGGCCGTCGGGCAACGCCGCGAAAACGAGTTGGTGCCGAAGCCATTTGTCTTCCAGACGCCAGCCTTCGGGAATGAATTTCTTCAGCTTGTCCGACATCGTTCCGTAGGTGAGGAACCCGCCGTCGAAGGGCTCGATCACGCGCTCGTCGACG
>JAJDEX010000596.1 GCA_029259575.1 Planctomycetota bacterium
GACCGTGCGAAGATCCTGGAGAGTGCGACCGGAATCACCGAATGGCTGCGCAAGTCCAGCGTCGGCGCGGTCGGCGAGGACCTGACCGAGCGCGACGTGGCCAACGCCATCGCTCAACTCGGTGGCCGCTTCGACCCACGCTTCAAGGGCTTCGGGGAAGCGCCGAAGTTCCCCATTCCGCACAACCTGACGCTTCTGTTGCGTTGGGCCCAGCGCAAGGACGACGCGCAGCTGTTGCGCATGGTCGAGCAGACGCTGGTCGCGATGCGTGCTGGCGGGATCTTCGATCAGATCGGCGGGGGCTTCCACCGCTACTCGACCGACGAGCGCTGGTTCCTGCCGCACTTCGAGAAGATGCTGTACGACCAGGCGTTGCACGTCATGGCGTACACCGGCGCGGCCCAGGTCACGGGCGACCCGCAGTACCGAGCCACCGTGGACGAGGTCATCACCTACGTCCTGCGCGACCTCGGTGACCCGGGCGGAGGTTTCTATTGCGCCGAGGACGCGGACAGCGAGGGCGAGGAGGGCGTGTTCTACACCTGGCCACTTGCCGAACTGACCGAGGTCCTGGGCGCCGACGACGCTGCCTTGGTCGCCGCCATCCACGGCGTCACCGCCGAGGGCAACTACATCGACGAAGGTTCGCGCACCCGCATGGCGCGCAGCATCCTGATGCCGGTCGGCGACCCCGCCGAGGTGGCCGCCCAGCTGGGCATCGACGAGAGCGACGTCGCCCCACGGATCGAGGCGGCCCACGCCAAGCTCTTCGCGCACCGCGAGCATCGCATCCGTCCGTTCCTGGACGACAAGGTGCTGACGGATTGGAACGGTCTGATGATCGTGGCACTCGCTCGCGCGGGTTTCGCGTTCGACGACGCGCGCGCGCTGCTGGCGGCGCAACGTTCCGCAGAGTTCGTGTTGCGCGAGCTACGCACCGACGACGGTCGCTTGATCAAGCGCTGGCGCGCTGGCGAGGCGGGCATGCCCGCGACGCTCGAGGACTACGCGTTCCTCGCGTGGGGTCTGCTCGAGCTCTACCAGGCCGACTTCGACGTGCGCTGGCTGCGCGAAGCCAAGGCGACCTTGGACACCATGATCGCCCACTTCCACGACGCCGAGCACGGCGGATTCTTCATGACCGCCGACGACGGGGCGAAGTTGCTCGTGCGCGCCAAAGAGGCCTACGACGGCGCGATCCCGTCCGGCAACTCGGCGGCGGCCTATGCCCTGGTCCAGCTCGCTCGGTTGACCGGGGAACCCAAGTACGAAGAGCTGGCCGCCAGCACCTTCCGTGCGTTCGCCGGCCGCATCAGCCAAGGCCCCAGCGCCTTCGCCCAGATGATGCAGGCCGTCGAGATGGTCGCCGGCGGCGGTGTCGAGATCGTCATCGCGGGCTCGCCCGACGACCCGCGTACGCAAGCCTTGTTGGACGTCGTGCGCGGGACCTACCTGTCCAGCGGCGTGCTCGCCGTGAACGATCCGGCTCAGGCCGAGACGATCACCCAATGGATCCCTTACGCCGGCAACATGACGGCTCTCGACGGCGTGCCCACCGCGTACGTTTGTCGCGGGTACGTGTGCGATGCGCCGGTGACGGACGCGGAGTCGTTGCGTATTGCGCTCGAAGCAGCCGTGCGTGTCGAGACGAAGTAGCGCGGACGGCACGCGTCGACCGAGGCCGACGCGGGTCGTCTAGAACATCCGGATCGTGAACGGGTACTCGTAGCCCTTGCCGTCGCTGGCCTTGAGGCCGGCCATGATGGGCAGGATGATCGCAACCAACCATGCGATGACCAACCCGATGACGGCGAAGGGGATGGTGATGACCAACAACATCGAGATCGCCAAGACCGTTTCGTAGATCAGGATGGAGATCTGGAAGTTCAAGGACTCCTTGCCGCACTCGTCGATGAACTCGGAATCGTCCTTGTTCAGGAGCCAGATGACGAGCGTGGCGACGATGCCGAGAAATGCGGTGAAGGCGCTGATGATCGCGACCAGGTGCACCCACATGCCGAGGTTCCGGTCCTTCTCGGAGAGGGATCCTGGTCGTTGAGCACGTGCCTGGCGCGGCCCCCGATGGTCGCGTTGGGGGCCGTCTTGCGTCTCGCTATAACCGTAGGGGTCGCTCATGAATGGATCTCCGAGAGTCAGGAGTGCACCCAAGCCTAGCGTCGGCTGGGGAAGGGTGGGAAGGTAGGCAGGCGGGGATACCCGGCACGGAGGTACGCTGCGTCCTTGTTGGGATTCACTCCGACTGGATTTCCTGGACCCTTCTCCCCACACCTCGCTCGATGTCCTCCGTCGCCTACCTGACCTGCGCGGGCCTTCTGCCCAAGGCGCCGAGGCGCATGGCGGACGCCTGGGAACACGACCTGCAGATCTCCGCCCTGCGCGTGGCCTGTGCTGAACATCGGATCGAGTTGCACGACGTCGCGTGGAACGACCCCGATCTCGACGTCGCAGCCTTCGACGCGTTCCTGATCGGCACGACCTGGGACTACACGGATGTGCCCGGCGCGTTCCTGGGTCGGTTGGCGTCCATCGCGATGGCGCGCCCCTTGTTCAACGACCTCGATGCCGTGCGTTGGAACCTGGACAAGTCCTACCTGCGTGACCTCGGGGACGCAGGTGTCCCGGTCGTCCCGACGCTGTTCGAGGCCAGCGCGGACGACGCGACGATCGAGCGTTCGTTCGACGCGCTCGGAACGGATCAAGTCGTCATCAAGCCCGAGGTCGGTGCCGGCGCCTGGCGGCAAGTGAAGCTGCAGCGGGGGGACGTGATCCCGGACGCCAGCGAACGGCCTCCGGACCGCACACTGATTCAACCCTACTTGCCTTCGATCACGACCGAAGGCGAGTACTCGTTCGTGTTCTGCGGCGGGACGTATTCCCACTGCGCCCGCAAGCGCCCGGCCCAAGGCGACTATCGCAGCCAAGCCATGTACGGCGCCAACGAAGAGGTGCACGGCGCGACCGACGCCGAGATCGACTTGGCGCGCAAGGCCATCGACGCCGCACCTGCCGCGTTGCTCCACGCTCGCGTCGACATGGTGCGCGACACGAACGGCCGCCTGGTACTGATGGAACTCGAGATCATCGAGCCCTATCTCTATCCCGAACAGGGGCCCGAACTCGGTCGGCACTTCGCGGACGCTCTGGCCGCGCGTCTTTGAGCTCGAAGCGGGCGGTTCGTGTCCCAAGCCCGGTCATCCGGGCCCGCGCAGGACGCAGGACTCAAGTTCGGACACGAATTGGTCGAAGGCTCGCGCAGTGGGTCCGACGTGGACTCACCTCCCCTGCGAACCACCAATCACGATGCGGATCACCTCCTTCCACTCCGGGGCCCTCGCCCTGACCGCCCTTGTCGGTCTCACCGCTTGCGCCACCACGAACCAGAGCGCAGGCCTGCGCCAGGTCGACGACCTGGTCGGGCACGTCGAGTTGACGCACCTCGAAGCCGAGCTGACGCGCCAGCAGGTGTACGACACGTTGGGCAAGCTCCACGTCTTGTTGTCCCCCGGTGAGCGGACAGATCCGTTGGTCGCCTACGAGGCCTTCGCCGTGTCCGTGGAGACGTGCGGCGAGCGCTCGGAAGCGTTCCGCATGCAGCGGGAACCCATGGATTCGGCAGCGAAAACGGTGTTCGGACGCTGGGAGTCCTCGCTCGAGGAGTTCCAGGGCGAAGCCATGCGCACGCGCAGCGAAGCTCGCATGAACGCAGCCCGCGAACGCTACCAAGCGGTGCGGGACAGTGCCGTGCAGGCCCAAGAGGAGTTCGACGCCTTCCACGCCGGCATGCAGGACATCGCGCTCTTCCTCGGTCACGACTTCAACCCGTCGTCCACCAAGGAGATCGAAGGTGACGCTCGGACGTTGGCCGGCCACGCCAAGGAACTGCGCGAGACGCTGCACACGTGCATGCAGTTCGCCGAGGTCTACATCCGCGAGGCGGCCCCGCTGGGTCACATCGAGGTGATCTCGGTCGAGGACAAGGCACCGAGTTCGCAGACCAAGACGCCGAACAGCCGCTCCCCCAAGCCGAGAACCGTTCCGCGCAACTGATTCCGCGCGTCTCCTTCCGAGACATGGCCCCGCAGAGGCGGGGAATGGACGATCAAGCCGAACAGGTCTCTTTATGAGGCCTGTTTGCGTTCAGCGCGAAGCCGTTCTGCGTCGATCCCTGCTGGGAGACCGTGAGCCCCTGGGTTCGCGGTCCTGCATTCGAGGCACGGCCTCGCAGGACATGACGATCATGGAAGCGACCATCGGAACCCGGCGACACGACCTGTCTCGCCGAGCCGAGGACGGGAGGGCCACGCCGCAATGAGCTGGTGGCTCCTCGTCCTCGTCGTTGCCGTTCTGGGTCTCGCATGCCTCGCCGTCTGGCGTCAGCGCACCGACCTCGCGCGCATGCGTTCCGTGTTGGAGGAGCGCGAGCAGGATCGACAGTCCGGCGCGGACTCCGCTCAGCTGCAGCATCCCGTCGTCGATCTGTCCCGTTGCCTCGGTTGCGGGACGTGCGTCGCCGCGTGTCCCGAGGACGGCGTGCTCGAGCTCGTCCACGGCCAGGCGGTCGTCGCCAAAGGTGCTCGCTGCCAGGGTATCTCGGCGTGCGAGCGCGAGTGTCCGGTGGGCGCGATCACCGTCACGATCGCGAACCTGGACGAGCGCGACGACGTTCCGGCGGTCGGAGCCGATCTGGAAGCGATCGGCGAACCTGGGTTGTTCCTGGCCGGCGAGGTCACCG
>JAJDEX010000597.1 GCA_029259575.1 Planctomycetota bacterium
CGAGCTGCGCGACAAGCGCAAGGCGCGCGTCGAGACACTGTCGGGTGGTCAACACCAACGCCTGAGCCTCGCGTCCGCTCTGGTCAGTCGCCCCGAGGTGTTGTTCCTCGACGAGCCGACGACCGGCCTCGACCCCCAAGCGCGCCGCCGGGTGTGGGCGGTCGTCGAGATGTTCAAGGCCGAGGGCGGCACGGTCCTGCTGACGACGCACTACATGGAGGAGGCCGAACGCCTCGCCGAAGAGGTCGTGATCGTCGACGCGGGCAAGGTCATCGCGAAGGGCACGCCACAGGAAGTCATCGGCCGCCTGGAAGCCGAGAGCATCGTCGAGCTGTTCCCCAAGGACGACGGCGCCAGCCGTTTGACCGATGAGGAACTGTTGGGCCTCGAAGGCGTGCGCGAACTGCGTCGCGAAGCCGCAGCCTTGACGCTCACCGTCTCGAACACGCAAGCGAGCGTCGCCGCACTGCTGGCACTGTTGACCACCAAGAACATCAAACTCGAGTCGCTGCAGACCCACGCGCCGACCCTCGAGGACGTCTTCATGGACCTGACCGGGAAGCACCTGCGCGATGCCTGATTCCAACTCGAAAGGAAGCCGCTGGCCCGAGCTGCTCGAGATGACGCGCCACCGCGTTCTCGCCTTCATTCGCCAGCCCGAGGCCGTTTTCTGGGTGTTCGCATTCCCCGTGGTCCTGGCCGCCGTGCTCGGCTTCGCCTTCAAGAGCGGTGATCCCAAGCCCAGCATCGTCGCGGTGATCGCCGACTCGCTGCCCGCGGACACGACCGCGCTGCTGGAGCAGATGGACCACTTGGACGTCAAGACCTACGCCACCCGCGACGAGGCCGAGAACGGCTTGCGCGGCGGCAAGGTCGACGCCTGGCTGACCGCCGTGAATCCCACCGAGGTGCGCCTGGACCCCGTACGTCCCGACTCCGAACTCGCGCGATTGCGCCTGTTGGTCGCGCTCAGCGAGATGCCCACCGAGTTCCTCACCATCGACCCGGTGAAGGAGAAGGGCTCACGCTACATCGACTTCCTGTTCCCCGGCCTCCTCGGCATGAACCTGATGGGCACGGGACTCTGGTCGATCGGATTCGGCGTCGCCGAGCACCGCCAGCGCAAGATCCTGAAGCGCTTGCTCGTCACGCCGATGCGCAAGTCGTCGTTCCTGCTGTCGTTCTTGATGTCGCGCATGGTGTTCCTGGTGGGCGAAGTCATCGCCCTGAGCGCGTTCGCCGTTTGGGTGCTCGACGTCCCCATCCGCGCATCGTTGTTCCAGTTCGGACTGCTGTGCGTGATCGGCGCGATCGGCTTCGCAGGTCTAGGCCTGCTCACGGCATCACGCGTCAAGACGATCGAAGGCGTATCGGGGATGATGAACTTCGTGATGATGCCGATGTGGCTCGGCTCGGGCGTGTTCTTCAGCTACGAGCGCTTCCCCGAGTTCCTGCATCCACTGCTGCGTTTGCTGCCCTTGACGGCGCTCAACGATGCGTTACGAGCGACGATGCTCGACGGCACGTCCCTGACGCAACTCGGACCGGAGCTCCTCGTGCTGCTGGCCTGGACGGTGCTGCCGTTCTGGCTCGCGCTGAAGATCTTCCGCTGGCAATAGACGCTGGCGGTTCGATCAGACCTTGCGAAGCACGACGTCGCACACGATCGGTGTGAAGATGCGGTGGATGCCTTCGGTCTCCATCGCGTCCCAGGCTTCGCGCCACGCGTCGTAGTCGGCTCGCGCGAACGCTCCGGCTGCGACAAGCTTCGGCAACCAGATGTGCAGGAACTCGTCGACCCAGCGCCACTCGAGGGATCCGATCGCGCCCAAACGCGCGACGGGCTCCATGTGCTCCACGGTCAATCCAGCGGACTTGGCGAGGCGCGGCAGGTCGGCCGCGACGTTGATCGTCTGGCCGCTGGCATGCCAGTACGCCATGCACGCTTCGATCGCGCGGTCGAAGGCGGGGATGCGCGGCACGGCGCTCATCGCGCCCCAATCGATGTACTCCTGCAAGGCGAAGCAGCCACCGGGTCGCAGTCCCGTCGATACGTGGTGGACGAGAGGTGCAGCGTCCTCGAGCCACGACAACAACCAACGGCTGTAGGCACCGTCCAAGGATCCGGGGGCCAGCGCCAGGCCCTCGACCGGTCCCAGGCTGGTTTCGATGCAGGTGATGCCGCGGCGCGCGGATTCCGCTTCGAGGAACGCGAGGAAGCGCTCGCTCGTGTCGCGCGCGAGGACGCGGCCGGTCGAACCGACGACCTCGGCGATCTCGAACGAGGTGAAACCAGGTCCGCAGCCCAGGTCGATGACGTGTTGCCCATCGCGGATCCCGGCGCGCTCGAGGATGTCGAGCTGCTGCCGAGTCCAACTCACGTGCTGCGTACGCAGTCGCGTGATCTCGTCGTCCTCGGTGCCCAGGATGTAGGCGTCCGTTTCGTGTGCTTGCATGGGTTTGTCGTCCGGCCTTTCCCACCGTGGGGGCCACAGATGATATCCAGGGCACATGCATCTCGCCTCAAGACTGAGCCTCATCGCCGCCCTCGTGTTCTCTGCAGGTTGCGCGTCCACCGGACTTTCCGCACCCGATGCCGCGCTGGCCGCGTCCTGGTTGCACGGCACCTTCTCGAGCCTGGAACAGAGCGAGGCCGACGAGGACTACTTCCACATCCGCCTGGCCCACGAACCGATCTGGACCGAGCGCGATGGCGAGCATTGGCTGTACGTGGAACAAGCCGTCGCCAGCACGCCCGACAAACCGTACCGCCAACGTGTGTATCGCGTGTCCGTGGACGGTGACCAGGTGCGCAGCCAGATCTTCGAGTTGCCCGGTGACGTGGCGCGTTTCGTCGGCGGCTGCGAGGATCCCGCTCGCTTCGATGCGATGACTCCGGACGACCTCGTTCCGGTCGAAGGGTGCTCGGTGTTCTTGAGCCAGCTGCCCGACAGCTTCTCCGGTTCCACGCGCGACGACGCCTGCAAGAACGCCTGGGGCGGGGCGACGTATGCGACTTCGATCGTGGAGCTACGTGCGGATCGCATCCTCAGTTGGGACCGCGGCTACGACGCCGACGGCGCGCAGGTCTGGGGCGCCGAACAAGGCCCTTACGTGTTCGAACGCATCGAATCGACGCCCTGACAGACCCGCTCGAGAATGTGTTGGGACAACCCGTCGAGGCCACGCCGAACGGACG
>JAJDEX010000598.1 GCA_029259575.1 Planctomycetota bacterium
GGCACGCGCATGATCCTGCAGGCGAGCCCCGCGGCGAAGGGCATCAACCTGGCCTTCACGTTGAAGCGCGGCGAGGTGACCCGCATCGAGAACCGGCGTCTGGAGATCTCGGGACGCATCGCCGTCGAGGGCGGTCGGCCCGCGATGACCACGAACGCCGGGGTCGTGCAGAACTACGATCTCGTCGCACGCTCGATGGCGACGACCGCGGTCCTGCCGTACGGCAAGGGCATGGTTCTGGCGACCGGCGTCGAAGGGCACGCCAACGAGGTCTTCGTCATCCGCGCCGTCGGAGACGCGATGCCCACGCGCATGTCGTTCCCGTTGGGCGGCAACCTGGGCGACCTGGCGCTGCTCGACATCGGGGCCACCGCGCCGCCGCGCATCTCGTCGCGTGGGATGTTGGTGTCGATGGCGATCATGCCGGAGACGATGCCGTTCTCGCGCGAGCGTGACCTGCTGGGTGCCGATCCGGTCTCGGGCAGCAATAGCCTGACCCAGGACATGCTCCTGGATGGTGTCGAGTACAGCAGCATCACCGGTCTCGAGAACTACATCGCGATCCATGCCGGCAACATGAACGGCGAGGATCGCCCGGACGCCGCCGCGGAACAGCGCCGGCTGGTCGAGGCCTTCGACGGTCTCGTGCATCCCTCCGACCAGTTCGACGTCGAGATCACCGTGACCCACGGCGACGTGACCAAGGTCCGCTCGCGGTCGCTCGTCACCAACGGCGGCAGCTTGACCCTGGGCGTCGGCGTCGAGTCCCTTGGGATCTACGACTACGACGTCGAGGTGGCCCAGTTCGCCGCGATCTCGGATCCGCACGTGCGGCCGATCTTCGACGGCCTCGCGATCTGGTTGCAGCCGTCGCTGCGCTCCGACGGCAGTCTGGCGCTCGAAGTGCGCGGTGGCGCGAACCTGGTCACCGAGATGATCGAGACCGATCTGGACTCGCAGTTCTTCCCGGCGCTCGACAGCGTCGAGAGCCTGCACACCTTGGTGCGCGAGCGACGCGTGGTGCGTGCGGCGGGCGACGGCTCGTGGACGACGGTGATCGGTGGCGGTGAGACGGGCCCGCGCATCGAGATCGTGCTGCGTCGGCCCTGAATCCAGGGTCGATCAAGGATCGCTGCGCAACGCGAAACGGCCGACGCTCGGGAAGTCCCGGGCGTCGGCCGCTTGCATGGAACCGGACTCGATCAGGTCGTGACCGCCGAGGCGCGCTTGTTCTTCTTGCGGTCGTTCTCGGACAGATGGAGCTTGCGCAGGCGCAGCTTCGTGGGCGTGATCTCGACCAGCTCGTCGTCCTCGATGTACTCGAGGCATTCCTCGAGCGACATGATCTTGGCCGGCGCGATCTTGGCATTGTCGTCCCGGCCCGAGGCGCGCATGTTCGTCAGCTTCTTCTGACGGCAGACGTTGAGCTCGAGGTCCGCGTCCTTGTTGTTCTCGCCGACGATCATGCCCTCGTAGACGGACATGCCGGGGTCGATGAAGAACGTGCCGCGATCCTGCAGGCCGTCGAGCGCGTAGGGGAACACGTCGCCCATGCGGTCGGCGATCAGCACACCGTTGTTGCGGCGCGGGATCGGACCACCGTCCGGCTCCCAGGAATCGAACACGTGACTGAGCACGGCCTCGCCCTGGCTCAAGGTCAGCAGCGACGTGCGCGCGCCGATCAGGCCGCGCGCCGGAACGCGGAACTCGATCTTGGTCAGGTTGTTGGTCGTGTTCATGTCGAGCAGCTCGCCGCGGCGACGCCCGAGGTAGTCGATGACCTTGCCCGAGTGATCCTTGGGCACCTCGACGGTGGCGAGCTCGACGGGCTCGTGACGCTTGCCGTCGATCTCCTTGATCAGGACGCGCGGCTTGCCGACCGAGAACTCGTAGCCCTCGCGGCGCATGTTCTCGATCAGGACCGAGATGTGCATGACGCCTCGACCGCGAACCTCGTAGGCATCGGCGGCGGGCGTCGGCTGAACCTGGAGCGCCACGTCGCGCGTCATCGCGCGCTCGAGGCGAGCCAGGATCTGGCGGCTGGTGACGAACTTGCCTTCCTTGCCGGCGAACGGCGAGTTGCTGACCTGGAAGACCATCGAGATGGTCGGCTCGTCGATGTCGATCGCCTCGAGCGGGTCCGGATGATCGGCGGGGCAGAGCGTGTCGCCGATGCCGATCTCCTCGACACCCGTGACGACGGCGATGTCGCCGGCCTCGACCATCTCGACGGGCACGCGGTTCAGGCCCTCGTAGCGGAAGAGGTTCTTGATCGTGATCGGCGCGGGCTTGGAGCGATCCGGGTGACACACGACGTAGCGCGCGCCGGCCATCAAGATGCCGCGATGCACGCGTCCGACCGCGATGCGACCCAGGAAGTCGTCGTGGTCCAGCGTCGTCGCCTGGAACTGCATCGGCGCGAGCACGTCCTGCTTGGGCGCGGGGACGCCGTCGAGGATCAGGTCGAGCAACGGGATCAGGTCCTTGTGCTCGTCCTCGAGGTCCATCACCGCCCAACCATCACGACCGGAGCCGTAGATGACCGGGAACTCGAGTTG
>JAJDEX010000599.1 GCA_029259575.1 Planctomycetota bacterium
TCGTCGTATGATCGGGTCGGCTGCTCGGTGACGGATGGGTGCGCCGTCAGGTTGGTCTGCGGGAATAGTAGGAGCGCGGGCAGCAGCGTGGAGATGGAGATCTTCATGGCGGAATCCGGTCGGGGCGCGAGCCCCGAGGAGTCGGGGGCGGGCCTGGACGGTCGCATTCTAGCTCCAGGGAGCCCGGGCGTTTCACATCCGTCGGGACCTCGACGGGTTGTTGGACACCTCGAGCGGAGGTGGAACCCGGAACGCCCCAGGATGGCGTCGGATGGCCCCATGCGCCTTCGAACGGGGACCCGAGTCTGATTCCGCTGGAGTCCGCTAAACGCCCTGACGGCGCTTGGAGACGCGCTTCAGCAGTTCCTTCTCGTCGCGCGACAGGGCGGTCATGCCGTCCTTGTGGATCTTCGCCAGCACCTGCTCGAAGCGCTGATCCTCCTGGACGTGCTTCACGACCTGGCCGGCGGCGCGTTTGGCGGCCAGCTTGGCGATCGGGTCCCACTGGAACCAGCGGTACTTGATGCCGCAGAAGCCGATGGCCGCGCCGCCCAGGTGGACCCAGTGCGCGACGTTGTCCGACCCGCCGCTCTGCCACTCGCGGATCACCATGAACGCGTCCCCGGCCACCAGGAACGCGACGAGCCAACCCAGCTGGACCGGGAAGAAGAAGACCAGCACGGTCCGCCTGGGGAACAGAACACCGCACGCGACCAGGATCGCCATGACGCCGCCCGACGCGCCCACGACCGGACCGTGGTTCGACGTGGCGAACAGGATCAACGCGTGGAGCAGGCCTCCACCGATGATCGCCATGAAGTAGCCCACGCAGAACTTGCGCGACCCGAGGTAGCTCTCGAGCATCGTGCCGAAGAAGTACAGCCCCAGCATGTTGCCGCCCAGGTGCATGAGCCCACCCAGGCTGTGCATGAACCCGTACGTCCCCAGTTGCCAGATCGGGAAGAACGGCGAGAACCGACGCCACACGTCGACGTCCAGAACGAGCACGCCGTTGAAGATCCGGCTGGTCGGTTCCCAGGTCTCCAGGATCAGTTGGAGCACGAAGACGACCGCGTTGGCGATCATGAGCGCCTTGACCACCGGCGTCACGCGCGGCATCGAGATCTGCGGCATCTGCGGCTGATGGGCAGGGTCTTTCCAGGGGGTGCTCATGGTTCGGTCGAAGGAGGCGTGGGCTCCCAGCGATTCATCGGTTGCCGCGAAGGGAGACTTCAGTCTCGGCCCCAAACCGCTCCGGTTCAACGCTCCAGGTCGAGACCCGAGCCGAGAACCGTGGTTCCAGCAACCTTCCGGGCGTCTCCACCTGGGATCCGCAGCCGGTCCGAGCCTCCTCGAACAGGTGGTTCGACCTAGAGCGCGTCGGGGTCCTGCCCCTGCGCCCGCGCAGCGGCCTGGAACGTGTTCGACAACAGCATCGCGATGGTCATCGGACCGATGCCACCGGGAACCGGCGTGATCGCGCCCGCCACTTCGCTGGCCGCGGCGAAATCCACGTCCCCCACCAACTTGCCGTCCTCGCCACGGTTGATCCCGACGTCCAACACAGCGGCGCCCGGCTTGACCCAGTCGCCCTTCACCAGCTTGGGCACGCCGACGGCAGCGACGATGACGTCGGCTGCACGGCAGACGCCCGCCAGGTCCCGTGTGCGACTGTGACAGACGGTGACGGTCGCGTTGCGTGCGAGCGCCAACGTCGCCAGCGGCTTCCCGACGAGCATCGAACGACCGACGATGACGACGTGCTGGCCCTCGAGCGGCAGGTCGTGGCGCTCCAGGATCTCGATGCAGCCGGCGGGCGTACACGGACGATGCCCGGGCCGACCCAGGGTCCAGTTCGCGACGCTGCGCGGCGAGAGCCCGTCGACGTCCTTGTCCGGATCGAGGCGATCGATGACGCGGTCGGCATCGAGTCCCTTGGGCAACGGCAGTTGCACGAGCACGCCGTGCACGTCGTCGTTGGCGTTCAGGCCTTCGACGACGGCTTCCAGCTCTGCTTGCGGCACGTCGGCCGGCAGCCGAACGGTGTCGACGACGAAGCCGGCCTCGGTCGCGGCGCGATCCTTGTTGCGCACGTAGACCTGGCTGGCCGGATCCTCGCCGACCAGCACGACGGTCAACCCCGGGGGCTTGGCGCCGGTGGCGACGAGAGCTGCGACCGAGGCCGCAACGTCGGCACGGACCGCCTTGGCGGTGGCCTTGCCGTCCAGGATGCGAGCTTGGGTGTCGTTCATGATTCGAGTGCGGGCGTCGTGCCCCCGCCGTTGCCACCGGAGCGCGTGGCGAGCCAGTGTCCGCCGACGATCAGCAGGAAACTCGCGTTGAGTCCGTACGCGTAGTAGAGCGCGGTCTTGACGGCCGAGATCGAGCCGTACGAGTGCAGCCCGACGCCCAACTCGTTCACATGGAACCAAGAGAAGGCGACGACGCAACCTCCGACCACGGCGAGCACCGCAGTGCCGACCTGGCGCACGAGTCCGCCGAGGCGCGAGTGCACGATCATCAACTCCCACAGGCAGATCATCAGCGCACCGTTCTCCTTGGGGTCCCAGCCCCAGAAGCGGCCCCAGGAATCGTTGGCCCAGACGCCGCCCATCAACGTTCCGAAGATCGAGAACAGGAGGCCGAAGCAGATGGTGCCGTACAGGAATCCGCTCCACGACTTGCCGAGTGCAGGGTCGCGTTTCCAGGCGCCACACATGTGGCCGATCAGCCAGATGACGCCGACCAGCCAAGCAGCCAAGCCCGCCGCGTACCCGAGTGTCACCGTGGTGACGTGGATCCAGAGGTAGAAGTTCGTGTCGAGCACGGCGACCAGGGAGACCATCGTGTCCCCGCTCGAAACGGCGGCTCGACGCTCCAGCGAGAAGCTCAAGAACATCAACGTGATGCCTCCGAGAGCCGCCGCTCCGAGCGCCAACCGGCGCTTGTCGAAGCGTTCGATCACGAGCAGGATCGAGACCGCGAAGAAGCAGATGAAGAGCGACGTCTCGTAGAGCGTCGTCACCGGCGGCCGCTGATTGATCACGCAGCGGAAACCAATCCCCGTACCGACGCACAGAACGCCGCCGAGCACTGCGACCCACGAGGCGACACCGAGCTTGCGGCTGGATGCACCCCAGGATGCGGCCGCCAAGATGAACCCGAGGATGAACAGGATGTTCGCATACGTGAACAGGTTCAACCGGTTGAACGTGCGCTCCATTTCGATGCGTGTGCCTTCGCCACGCGCTTCTGCGCGCGGAACGACGACCTTGCCGAACGCCCCCGCCGCTTCGCGCAGCTTGGGCTGGTCCATCCGCGAGTGCGCGATGGTCTCGAGCGCCTGCAACGCGGGCAGATAGGTCTCGGCGTCGTCACGCACCTGGACCTGCACGACTTGGGTGATCGCCTGCTGCGGATCCATCCAGTCGGGCGAGGCCTCGACATCGGTCTCGAGGCTGGGGAACAAGGCGAGTTCGCGCGACGTGTACTGCGAGCGGATCCCGAACTCGTTCAGGAAATCCCTAAGCGGCTCGTCCGCCACGGGATCGGTCTGCAAGCGATCGAGATCGTCCTCGGTGAACGCGTAGATGTCCTCGAGCACCCAAGCCAGACCCGGTCGCGCTTCGGGGAAGTACGAGTTCAGCACCGGCGGAACGCGCAGGTCGCTGCGGGCGAACTCCAGTCCGTCCAGCAAGGCGCTCAGCTCGATCATCTTGCTGGCGAGCTGTAGCTTGCTCTGCTCGAACGGCGTCGGCTTGTAACCGAGCGTCTGGATCCGTTGATCGAGGCTGGACGCATCGGTCATCAACTTGATCCGAATCGGCTCGAGCTCGGACAAGCTGTACACGTCCCGACGCTTCTTGCGCTCGAGGCGCTTGCCACCGAGGTCGTCCAACAGCGCCCAGTCCTCGACCAGGATGCAGTCGTAATGACGCGCCTGTTTGGGGAACAGCAGGCAGTCCATCAGGAACCCCATGCCGTCGAGCTTCTCCTCGCCCGTGTGCTGTCCGTCCGGAAGCTGAAGCTTGAGCTTGCTCTTCCCGCTGAGCCGCACCAGCTTGTAGTGCGCGAACGTCGAGAGCGGCTTGATCCGCCCGCCGTGCTGCATCGGCAGTTCGCCGAAGGCATCCAGCGTTTCGGGTTCCCATGCCGCGGTGCGTTCCCACACTTCCTGGGGCGGCGGGTCCTGCGAACATCCGACCAACGCCAGCAGCGTGGTCAGGAGCAGAGTCAGTTGAGTCCAGTTGCGCAGGTTCATGCGTCCCCCCTATCGTTGGCCGCACGCGTGGCGCGCGAGCGTTGTTGGCCCAAGAACATGTAGAGCTTGATGCCCAGTGCGATCAGCATGGCGATGGACAACACCCACATGCCGATCTCGGGCCACTTGTCCGACGGGTTCCGCACGACGGTGAACACCGAGTAGAAGCGCTGCGGGTTCGGCACGTCCTGGGGGCCCCAGTTCGATTGGAACAGGACGTAGCCGTCCTTGCGCAACGGCTCGTTCATCTCGATGCGTAGGGCGCGCGTCTCGTCGTCGTCGATAACCTTGACGTCCGAGCGGTACTCCTTGGCCATGCGCATGCGCGCGTGGTCGGCCTTGACGAAGTCGACCAGTTCGACCTCGAACGGCAGCTCGTAGCGCTTGCGCCGCAGCGAGATCGCCCACGACTCTCCGCCGGCCTGGGCGACGAACGGGAAGTTCTCGCGACCCCACAGAATGGCATCGCGCACCTGTCCGCCCGAAGCCGGGATGACACGCGCGTAGATCGCGGCGAAGTTGTTCTCGTTGGTCGTGTTCCGTTCCTCGGCCTTCGCCGCCCAACCCTCGACGGTCGGCGTCGCCGCGTC
>JAJDEX010000600.1 GCA_029259575.1 Planctomycetota bacterium
ATAACTTAATATAATATTCGTCAATATTATATTGTTATTTTAATTGTTATGAAATATGTAACCAACTCGCAATCGGATTTTCCGGATATTTTAATCATACGCGATTCTGCATCGGCAGCGTGCAAGATGTTGAAAGTTCTGGCGAATGAGGATCGGTTGCTTATTTTATGCCAGCTTAGCCAGGGGGCCAGGAATGTTGGTGAGTTAGAGGATTTGTTGGGAATTCGCCAGCCAACCCTTTCACAGCAACTGACGGTATTGCGTGAAGAAAAGCTTGTAACGAGCGAGCGTAAAGGAAAATACATTGTGTACAGCCTGGCAAGCGAGGAAGCAATCAAAATTATGGAAACTTTATTTGGCCTTTATTGTAAAAGACATTAGGAGGCAGTGATGAGCATAAAATTGACCAAATTGGATGAAAGACTATCAGTGACCGGTCAGATCGATATAGAGGATTTGCATGAAATTGCGGCGTCGGGTTATAAATCGATTATCTGTAACCGGCCAGACTTTGAAGGTGGTTCTGACCAGCCAACCAGTGAGCAGCTGGAATCGCTAGCGAAATCCCTGGGAATGGTTTTTGTCTATCTGCCGGTCGAGATAGGGGCGGTTTCTGCTGAGCATGGCGAAAAATTCAAGACGCTTGTTGATGCATTGCCGGGGCCGATTCTTGCCTTCTGTGGTTCTGGTAAACGTGCGACCGCGTTGCATCATCTGGCAACGCAGGCGGTATCAGCAAATCAACAGCCGGTATCCGATGCGTGTAACTGGAGTAATGCGTTCGATGTCGTGGTTATTGGTGGCGGTTCGGCTGGAATTGGGGTAACCGCAAGCCTTCTGAAGCGGCGTTCATCGCTGCGTATTGCGATTATAGAGCCCAGTGATAAACATTATTACCAACCAGCCTGGACGCTTGTCGGTGGCGGTACCTATGATATTGCTGTGACAGTCCGCAATATGTCGGCAGTTATTCCGGCTTCTGCGCATTGGATTCAGGCAGCAGCTGCCGGTTTTGATCCGGACCGGAATCTGGTGAATTTGACGGACGGCCGTGCGATTGGTTACCGGCAATTAATTGTTTGTCCGGGCATCCGTCTGGCATGGGAAAAAATAGAAGGCCTTAAGGAAACGCTGGGTAAAAATGGCGTGACGTCAAATTATGCTTATGAGCTTGCGCCATATACCTGGTCTTTGGTTGAAAATCTTAAACAAGGCAAAGCGTTATTTACGCAACCGCCGATGCCGATTAAATGCGCGGGCGCGCCGCAGAAGGCTATGTATCTCTCATGCGATCATTGGCTGCGGCATGATAATCTGGATAAGATAGACGTCGAGTTTAACACCGCGGGCGCCGTGCTGTTTGGGGTGGCTGACTTTGTGCCGCCGTTAATTGAATATGTGAAGCGTTACAATGCGAAGCTGGCATTTAATTCCAATCTGGTAAAAGTTGACGGCGTTAACAAAATTGCCTGTTTCGACATTAACGATACAGCAGGGAATGTCAAACGAGTCGAAAAGCCTTTTGATATGCTGCACGTTACCCCGCCGCAAGTGGCGCCTGATTTTCTTCGCAGTAGCCCGCTGGCGGATGCAAGCGGTTTTTGTGAGGTTGACCAGAAAACACTTCAGCACCTTCGCTATGCAAACATTTTTTCGCTGGGTGACGCTTGTTCATCGCCAAATGCAAAAACGGCAGCGGCAATAAGAAAACAAATCGTGGTGGTTGCTGAAAACATTCTGGCTGAGAAAGAAGACAGGGAATTCACGACGATATACGATGGGTACGGCGCATGCCCGCTTACCGTGGAAAAAGGTAAGGTTGTGCTGGCGGAATTTGGTTTTGGGGGGAGATTATTACCAACATTGCCACTTAAACCCACGAAACCAAGCGCTTTTGCATGGCTGCTTAAGGCAAAATTCTTTCCCTGGCTATACTGGAACGGCATGCTGAAAGGCCGGGAATGGTTGGCGCGTCCCAGAAAATCACAGTGAGTGCCTGGCTATGATGGAAACTCAGCTAATCAGTATTCTGCTCGGTTCATTGACGGGTATCGTTCTGGCACTTACAGGTGCGGGTGGTGCAATCATTGCGGTGCCTTTGCTTATTTTTGCCTTGCACCTTGCGGTTGCAGAAGCGGCACCGATTGCGCTGCTTGCCGTCTGCCTGTCGGCGGCAATGGGCGCGTTTCTTGCTCTTATGCAAAGCAAGGTGAGATACCGAGCCGCTGGTTTTATTGCAATTACCGGGGCAGTTGCGGCTCCGGTTGGCATATGGCTGGCGCAAAAACTGCCCAATGCACCGTTAACATTGTTATTTGCCGCCGTCTTAATGTATGTCGCCTATGATATGTTTCGTCAGAGCCGGTATGATGCGGCTTCAGGAGAAACCTTCGCAGCGCCTCCTTTTGCAAAACCTTGCTTGCTTGATACACCCGATGGACGGTTGATATGGACATGGCCTTGTGTCAGGGCGCTGGCGTTATCGGGTTTTTCGGCAGGCTCTTTGTCCGGCCTGCTGGGGGTAGGGGGTGGCTTTGTTGTCGTGCCGGC
>JAJDEX010000007.1 GCA_029259575.1 Planctomycetota bacterium
ATGGCGGCGGTCGCCGCCGCGCGCCTGATGGGGGCGAGTCCCTCCTACGTATTGGAGGGACTCGCCACCACCTTACCCGCCCCCGGACGACTCGAACCTGTGCCCACTCCGGGCCGACCGTTCTCGTTGTTCGTGGAGTACGCGCACAGTCCGGACGCGCTCGAGCGCGTGCTCGCGACCCTGCGTGAAGACCTGGACGCCCGTCCCGAACCTGGTCGACTGATCGTCGTGTTCGGCTGCGGTGGCGACCGCGACCGTGGCAAGCGTCCCGAGATGGGCGCCATCGCGGCGCGCCTCGCGGACGTGCAGATCGTGACCACCGACAATCCGCGCGGGGAAGCGCCCGCACGCATCGCGGACGAGATCCTGGCCGGCATGCCGCGTCGTCACGACGACCTGGTGATCGAACTCGACCGGCGGCGCGCGATCCGTTGCGCCATCGCGATGGCCGAACCCGGGGACGTCGTGCTCGTGGCCGGCAAAGGACACGAGACGACTCAGATCATCGGCGAGGAGACCCTCGTGTTCGACGATCGGGCCGTCGCGCGGGAGGCGCTCGTTTGAGGACGCACACCAGCATGACCACGGCCATGAGCTTTGCCGACGTGATGCGCGTGACCGGTGCGCGAGCCGTGTCCGGACCTCGGGACGCCAGCCCCGCACTGACCGGCGTTTCGACCGATACTCGCAGTCTGCGTGCCGGCGAGCTCTACTTGGCCCTGTCGGGTCCGGCGTTCGACGGCAATGCCTTCGCACGCACGGCCGCCGATGCTGGCGCCGGTGCGCTCCTCTTGCGCGACGATCCCGCCCTCGACCTGAGTGGCTTGCCCAAAGGGCTGCCCGTCGCCACCTGTCGCGATCCGCTGCGCGCCCTGGCTGACGTGGCCGGTTGGCATCGCCGCCGCCTCGCGCTGCCCGTCGTCGCCATCACGGGTTCGGTCGGCAAGACCAGCACCAAGAACATCCTGCTCGAGCTGTTGCGCGACGTGCGCGTGGCGGTGGGCAGCCCCGCGAGCTTCAACAACGAGGTCGGCGTGCCGCTGACGTTGCTGCTCGCGGACGAGCGCACCGACGTGCTGATCGCCGAGATCGGGACGAACGCGCCCGGTGAGATCGCCGCCCTATGCCGCATCGCTCAGCCGAGTGCCGGGATCGTGACCGAGGTCGGCGCGAGCCATCTGCTCGGCCTGCACAACATCGAGGGCGTCGCGGTCGAGAAGAGCGCGTTGCCCGCCTGCTTGCCCTCCAGCGGATTCTGCGTGCTGAACGCCGACAATCCGTTGACCGCGAAGATGGCCCAGGTCACCGCGGCGCGACCGATCACGTTCAGCGTGCGTGACGATGCCGATCCCCACATCGACTTCCGCGCGTCCTCGATCACGTTCGACGCCAGCGGCACGCGCTTCACGCTCGAGGGCGCACGCGTTCCGGAGCCGCTGTCCATCCACGTTCCGCTCCTGGGCGAACCGGCCGTCAAGAACGTGCTGGCTGCCCTGGCGGCCTGCGACGGTCTGGGGGTCGACCTCGAGTTGGTGTACCCGGCTCTGGCGCGTCTCGTGCCCGCGCCGCGCCGGATGCAACCCGTACAGGTCGGCGGCCTCACGCTGCTCGACGACAGCTACAACGCCAATCCCGACTCGGTGCGCGCGGGCCTCGGTGTGCTGCGCGGTTTGCGCGCGCACGCCAGGCGCGTGATGGTGTTGGGCGAGATGCTCGAGCTCGGACCCGATGCGGGCATCCTGCATCACCGGGTGGGACGCGAGGCGGCCGATGCGAACGTCGATCTGCTGGTCCTGGTCGGGGACTTGACGCGCGCCACGGCCGCGGGCGCGCTCGAGGCGGGCCTCGGCATGGGGCGTTTGGTGCACTTCGACACCGTCGAGGACGCCATCACCGTTCTGCCGGGCATGCTGCGCGACGGCGACGCCGTTTGGATCAAGGGCAGCCGCGGTTCGCGACTGGATCGACTCGTGGACCACCTCGCGCCCACGTCGACCACGCACGGAACGCGATGATCCCCGGGCTCTTCGAGAACCTCTGGGACACGGCCCTCCTGGGCTACATCTCGTTCCGGACGGCGATGGCCGGGTTGACCGGCCTGGTGCTCGCACTCGCGTTGGGCGGGCCGACGATCGCCTGGCTCAAGCGCCACCGCGTCGGCGAGGACGTCACCAAGACCGACTCGATCGCGCTGGCCGATCTGTCCCAACGCATGGGCAAGCAGGACACGCCGACGATGGGGGGCAGCTTCCTGGTGGCGTCGCTCCTGATCTCGACGCTCCTTTGGGCGCGGCTCGACAACGTTCACGTGGTCATGGGCTTGATCCTGACCGCGGGGCTCGCGGCCGTCGGTTTCGTGGACGACTTCAAGAAACTCACGGTGCCGCATTCGAAAGGCCTCAGCGCCAAGTCCAAGCTGGCGGGCCAGACCGTGATCACCGTGTTCACGGTCGGCGCGATGGTCTGGTACGCACGCGACCGGGGCCTGTGGGACCTGCTCTCGATCTGGCCGCCGTTCTTCAAGGACCTGTCCTTCAGTCTGGGCGAGAGCTACCTCGGCCTCGGCGTCTTCGTGCTGTTCGGTTGGTTGGTCGTCGCCGGCACGTCGAACGCCGTCAACATCACCGATGGCATGGACGGCCTGGCGGCGGGCCTGATGGTCATCAGCTGCCTCGCCTTGTCGGTCATGTGCTACATCACCGGACGGCCCGACTACACCTTTCACCTGCACTTGCCGCACGTCCAGGATGCGTCCGAGATGGCCGTCGTCGGTGGCGCGGTCTGCGGATCGTGCATGGGCTTCCTGTGGTTCAACGCCTTCCCCGCGAAGGTCTTCATGGGGGACTCCGGCTCCTTGCCCCTGGGCGGCTTGCTCGGTTGGATGGCCTTGATCGCCAAGCAGGAACTCGTCCTGCCGTTGATCGGCTTCGTGTTCTTCGCCGAGCTCGGCTCGAGCGCGCTCCAGACGAAGTGGTATCGGCTGAGTGGGGGCAAACGCCTGTTCACGATGGCCCCCGTACACCACGGATTGCAGCTCAAGGGGGGCGTCTTCCGCCCCGGGGCCGCCCCCTGGCACGAGGTCACGGTCGTGGTCCGTTTCTGGATCATCGCCGCCGCCTGCGCCATCGCCAGCCTGGCCCTGATGAAGGTCCGCTGACCGATTCCCGAACACCGAAATCCGGCTCGGAATCCCGAGCCAATCGGCAGAACCCGCTCACCTCTGCCGAAGGACCTTGAACGTTCGTCCATGTCGTCCCCGATCGGGGCGTAGAGACGTCGTCTCCCAGAACATGGCTCGCCGAACCCCTACCCTCGCCGCACCGTTGCGTCAGTTGACGTTGACGGATCGCGTGAACGCGCTCGCGCGTCGTGCCGAGGTGGTGGATCCGGGCCGTCCCGCCCTGTGCCTGTTCGGCATCGTCCTGGCGCTGCTCGGTCTCGGTCTGTTGATGCAGGTCAGCCACGCGGCGACGACGCTGCCCGAGGACGCGTTCCAGGCCAAGCTCAAGGACCTGGTCGTCTTCCGCATGGCCGGCCTGTTCGTCCTGCTGGTCGCCGCGCGACTGGGTCCCCAGGGCATCCGTCGCTACGTGCCCGCGTTGACCGTCTTGGCCCTCGCGATGCTGCTGGCGGTCTACCTGCCCGGCTTGCGCCGGTCGGTCAACGGTTCGGGCCGCTGGGTCGACATTCCGCTCATCCCGTTCCACGTCCAACCCTCCGAGTTCGCGCGCGTGATCGGTGTCCTCTGGGTCGCCCGCCGCTGCGCCCAGCTCGGCGACCGAGTCCAGGAAGGTCGCTCCGGTTACCTGCCCCTGCTCGCGGTCGGGGCAGCCTTCGCCGGCTTGATCCTGTTCGAGCCCGACTTCGGCGGCGCGATGCTCTTCCTGTTGTGCTACGTCGTCACGATGTGGACGGCGGGCGCACGCCCCGCACACCTGGCGACCTCGGCGGCGGCCGGCGTCGCAGGAGCCGCCTTGATCGGCGCGGTCGGGACGTTCGCCCACGTGCGCGAACGCGTCGCCGTCTGGTTGGGGGAGAGCACCAACGAACAGGTCGTCCATGCGGCCGAGGCCGTGGCCAGCGGGGACCTCTTCGGCGTCGGCGTCGCCCAAGGTGCGTCCCGTCAACAGGGCCTCCAATACATGCAGACCGACTACGCCTTGTCCCTCGTGGGTGAGGAACTCGGCTTCGCGGGCGTCCTGCTGGTCGTCGGCCTCTACCTGGCCTTCCTCTGGTACGGCCTGCAGCTCGTGCTGTCGGTCAAGGATCGTTACGTCGCCGTGGCCGCCTTCGGGTTGCTCGTTTCGGTCGCGTTCCAGGCGATGCTCCACCTGCAGGTCGTGACGCAGCTGGCTCCGCCCAAGGGCATGAACCTGCCGTTCCTCTCGGACGGTGGGTCCGCCTTGCTCGCCGCATGCCTGGCCGTGGGCCTCGCACTCGGCGCCGCACGCCACAACTCCAACCAACGCAGTTCCATGCCTCTCGGAGGCGAACTGCGCTGAATCGAACCCGTGGATCGCTCGCCTCCGGACCGCACCCGGTCGTGAGCTCCACCGAATCCCAGCCAAGAACCTGACCATGCAGCAGATCGAACGCTATGGCGTCCTCGCCTTGCTCCTGCTCGTCGTGACCCTCGTCACCGTCGGCCTGTGGGGCCCCGATCCCACCCAAGCCAGTGAGCCCAAGAACCGTGCCGGTGCCGACCAGCGCACCGCCGCCGCACAGGAGCGCGCCGCCCGACCGAACCGTCGTCGTGCCGCCGAGACTCCTCCGGCCGGTCAGCGAACGGCTGCACAGCGTCAACAGGCGCAACGTCAGCAGGCGAACGCCCAACGGAATGCCCAGGGTGGTGGTCCTCTGCCGCTCAACAACGCTTCGGGCAACCAAGCCGCCCGTCGTGAACTGCAGGAGTGGGAGCAGCAGCAGCGCGGTCACGCGCCGATCACGAGCAACCTGGGTCAACCGAACCGTCGCAACGACGCGCCGCCCGCGATCCGTCGCGATCGACAGGAGAACTCGACCCAGCCGGGTCCCGCCGGTCGCGGTCAGGGGAACTCGGGCCGTCAGAGCCAGGCTCAGCCGGTGTCGAACCGTCCCGTTGGTGGCAACCAGAACGCTGCCCCGAAGGCCGGTCCCAAGTACAAGGTGCAGCCGGGCGACAGCCTGGAGCGCATCGCCAGCCGTCAACTCGGCGATTGGAAGCGTTGGGAAGAGATCGCTCAGCTCAACGGCGTGACGAATCCGAACATGATTCGCGTCGATCAGGTGCTCGACCTGCCCGCGGGTGCCCAGGCCCAGCCTGGTGATCAACCGCGCTCGACGCCGCGTGCGCGCTTCGTGTCGAACGACGTGAGCGGCACCCGGACCTACACGGTCAAGAGCGGCGACGCGCTGTCGGTCATCGCATCCCGCGAGTGCGGGACCAAGAACCGGGTGGGCGAGATCCTCGCGCTGAACCCCGGTCTGAAAGCGGACAAGATCTACGTCGGTCAGAAGCTCAAGCTGCCGGCTGGTGACGCCACCGTCGCCCAGGCGACCCCCGTAAAGGCTCCTGACCGTGCACCTGACCGGGCCCAGAGTCGTGAGGACCACCGCGTGGCCGGCCTGCGTGCCGGCCTGAACCAGCGCGGCAACAGCCGAGTTCGTTGATGCATCATCGTCTGCGCTACGGCCTGCTCGCAGGCTGCTTGGGGCTCATCGCCCTCCACGCTCGGGACGGGGCGCGCGCCTGGAACGGCGGCGCCCCGGCCCTGGTTCGATCCGTGGCCGTGGGACTTGCTCCGGTGCGAACGGTCGCGACCGGAACCGTGGATCCCGATCCGTTCGGGAGTTCGGAGGCGCGGAGCGATACCGTTGCGCTGGACTCCTTCCGGTCGAGTCCACCCGCTGCGCAACGAGTTGCGCGGGGGAACGACCTCGACCCGACGACCGAAGCGCAGACGTCGCGCTGATTCGGGTGGTCCGCGCACACGGACCATCCCATGACTTCCCACCAAGGACTGCGGCTCGCCCTCGCTGGCGGCGGAACCGGCGGACACCTCGTCCCCGGTCTGCATCTGTTGTCGCAACTGGTGCGACGTGCGGAGGAGGGCCAGGGACCTGGCCTGTCCTCCGTGGTCTGGTTCACGAGCGGACGTGCGGTCGAGGAACGGGTCCTGGAAGGGCTCGAATCGACCTTGGGCGGGATCCCGTGCGAGCGCGTTGCGCTGCCCGTGGAACCGGACGGTGGCGGCGCGCCCAGCCTCTTGAGAACGGGTGTGCGCATGGCACCCGCAGCTGCACGAGCGCGTCGCGCCATGCGCGCGGCCCGCAGCGAAGTCCTGCTCGGCCTCGGTGGATTCGTCTGCGCGCCGGCTGTGTTGGCGGCACGCTCGCGCGCCACGCCGGCAGCGCTGCTCGAGATCAACGCACAACGGGGCAAAGCGACGCGCCTCCTGTCACCGCTCTGCAGTCGCGTGTTCCACGCCTGGACGCGCACGATGCCGGATCGACCGGGTCGCAAGCACCTGCGCACGGGTCCGCCGTTGGCACCCGGGTTCGTTCCGCGAACGCCCGATCCCGACGTGCCGCGTGCGGCGCGACGTGAGCTCGGTTTCGACCCCGAGCGACCTCTGCTCCTCGTACTCGGCGGCAGCCAGGGCGCGGCGGCCTTGAATCGGTTCGTGGCCGAGGAGGGCGACGTCTGGCTCGAATCCGGCATCCAGGTGTTGCACCAGACGGGGCCGGGTCGTCTGGAGGAAGGTGGAGCTCCCCGCGACCGACAGCGCACCGTCGAGTACCTGGACGACGTCCCGACCGCCTTGCGCGCGGCGACGCTCGTGCTGTGTCGAGGTGGCGCCTCGACGATCGCCGAGGTCGGTGCGGTGGGCGTGCCCGCGTGGGTCGTGCCCTACCCGCACCACCAGGATCGACACCAGGAATACAACGCGCGCGAGCTCGGCGGCGGCGTCCGCCTGGTTCCCGAAGGCGCGCTGGACCGCAACCAGGCCAAGGAACTGGGCGCGTACCTGGGCAGCGAAGGTCACTTCGACCGGGAGCGCATGGCGACCGCGTTGCAGGGCTGTGTGCCGGTCGATGCCGCGGATCGTGTGCTCGACGAGCTGACCCGTTTGGCCCGCCGCTAGAGCGCAGGATCCGCGTGGGGCCAGCGCGTGTGCGGTGGCGGGCGTCCGCTCAGTCGTTGGGCTCGGTGCGCTCCGCGTCGGCACGGGCCGCGGCAGCCTCGTCCTCGCGCTCCGCTTGCCAGTCCTGCAGGAAGGCCTGGGCCTCCTTGGCCTGTTCCTCGGGGACCAGCAGTCCGGAGAGTCCCCCCGAGAGGCGTGCCGCGTTCGCGAACTCGTCCATGAGCTCGCTGCCTTCGACGTGGGCATCGTAGCCGGCACTCTTCAGGAGGCCCTGCAGGATGATGGCGTGGTGGTGGGACTTGGCTTCGTGAATTCGAATCAAAGGCATGCCGAGATTGTCCTGAGCGTGCTTGGACCGGTCCACCCGATTCGCTCGAATGGGACGGTGATCCCCGAACGTACAACGAGTGGGGGTATCGACAGTGGGCAGCCCGCCCGCATGCCGGTGCCCGGTCTGCCCATCCGAGTTCATCTTCTCGGCGCGGGAGGCGCCGGCGTCTCCGGCGCGGCGCAGTTGCTGCGTTCCCGCGGCCACCAGTTGAGTGGACACGATCGTGCCGAATCGCCGTTCCTCGAGCGGCTGCGCGAGCTGCGCATTCCGGTCGACATCGAGCCCAGCGCAGCGCACTTGCTGCCCGAAGATGCCCAGGCCGTCGTGCGCTCCGCCGCGGTTCCCGAGGACGATCCCCAGGTCCTGGCGGCGCTCGAGCGAGGCCTCCCCGTGCTGCGCTACGGCGAGTTGCTCGGCAAGCTCAGCTGCGCCAACCGCACGTTGGGCATCGCGGGCACGCACGGCAAGACGACCAGTTCGTGGATGGCGTTGCACGCGGCGCTCGGTGTCCAGAAGGCGCGCAGTTTGGCGGGCCTCGAAGCACCCCGACCCGGCGC
>JAJDEX010000061.1 GCA_029259575.1 Planctomycetota bacterium
CTACAACGTTTACGGCGGTCGTTCGTCGCTCGAATACGGCGGGCAGACGAACTACGAGGTCCTACAGCGTGAACTGCAGGTTCTCGACGCGCTCTGTCACAACCTCGACCGGGATATCTGGCGAGTCAAAGGCGTGGTCGACGTCCCCGCTGACGTTCCAGTCCCCGAGCAGATCGATGTCAGGACGAACAAGCCCGGCGCAGGACCGGACGGAGCTCACATCTTCCAGACCGGCGAGGACGCGATCGCCGACATGACGCTGTCGCCTGGAACTGAGGTCGTCTGCTTCGCGGACGAGCAACAGTTCCCCGAGTTGGTGAATCCCGTGCAGATGGCGTTCGACACCCAGGGTCGATTGTGGGTCGCGTGCTGGCGGACGTACCCGCACTGGAAGCCGGGCGACCCGATGGACGACAAGCTGATCGTGCTCGAGGACACCGACGGCGATGGTCGCGCGGACACCTGTACGACGTTCGCGGACGACCTGCACAACCCGACCGGATTCGAGTTCTGGATGGGTGGCGTGATCGTCGCGAACTGTCCGGACATCCTGTTCCTCGAGGACACGGACGGCGACGGTAAGGCGGACAAGAAGGAGCGCTGGTTGCAAGGCCTCAGTTCGGCCGACACGCACCACGGCGCGAACAGCTTCGCGATCGGTCCGGACGGCGCGCTCTACTTCCAGGAAGGTGTCTTCCACCAGAGCCAGGTCGAATCCATCCATGGTCCGATCCGCAACACGAACGCCTGCGTCTGGCGCTTCCACCCGCGTACCTGGAAGGTCGAGCGCTACATTCCATACGGGTTCGCCAACCCGCACGGGCACGTGTTCGACAAGTGGGGGCACGACTTCGTCACCGACGGCACGGGCAACCAGAACTACGACGCGTTGGCGTTCTCGGGGCACCTCGAGGCGCCGCTCAAGCACGCCAACTACTTCACGTTCTTCCCGCAGCGTTCTCGACCCGCGGCTGCGACCGAGATCCTGTCCAGCCCGGCCTTCCCCGCGGACCAGCAGGGCGACTACCTGATCGCGAACGTGATCGGTTTTCAGGGCATCTTCCAGTACGAAATGTTGGACGAGGGCTCCGGCTTCGGCGCCAAGGAAACGACGCCGCTGGTGCACAGCGAGGACCCGAATTTCCGCCCCGTGGACATCGAGGTCGGTCCCGACGGAGCCGTGTACTTCCTCGACTGGCACAACCCGTTGATCGGGCACATGCAGCACCACCTGCGCGACCCCAGTCGCGATCAGGCGCATGGACGCATCTACCGGATGCACCACAAGGACACGCCGCTGATCCAGCCGAAGGCGATCGCGGGCCAGCCCATCGCGGAGGTCGTGGCGTTGCTCGCGGATCCCTCGGATCGAGTTCGTCTGCGGGCGCGCATCGAGTTGAGCGGACGGGACGCGAGCGAGGTCTTGTCTGCTGCGACCGCTTGGATGGCCGGCCTGGATCGCGCGGCACCCGGGTTCGAGCATGCGCTCCTGGAAGGCCTTTGGTTGCAGTCGCAGTTCGACGTGCTGGACCGCTCCGCGCTCGACACGTTGCTGAAGGCCAAGGAGTTCCGCGCACGGGCCGCCGCCGTTCGCGTCGTGCGTCACATGCGCCACCGGTTGGTCGACGCCGAGCTGTTGCTCCGCGTGGCCGCGACCGACGAGCACCCGCGCGTGCGGCTGGAGGCCGTCGTGGGCTTGAGCCACGTCCCGACCGCGACGGCCGCCGAGGGTGCGCTCGCCGTCCTGCAGTTCACCATGGACAAGTTCCTGGACTACGCGTTGGCCGAGACGATGCGTGGCCTCGAGCCGTACTGGAAACCCGCGCTCAGCTCCGGAGCTCCCTTCGCGGACGCGAATCCGGAAGGCCAGGCGTACGCGCTGCGCAGTCTCGACACGCAATCGCTGCGCGGCGTGCACGCCAGCTCGGCCCGAGACCGCGAAGTGCTGTCGCGTCACGGTTTGTCGTCCGACGACTACCTGGACGCGGCCGCCAGCCTCGGTGCTCGGCGAGGACGTTCGACCGCGGCCGAACTGCTGGCCGTGATCGATCGCATCGACAAGACGGCGCCCATGCACGCCGATCACCTGATCGGCGATCTGTTCGGCGCGCTGGCGGACATGGAGTCCGAGCCTGCGGCGGGGGACTTGACCGGATTGGACTACCTGTCGAAGCGCGGTCAGCGTGCTGCCACGCGGCGCTTCGCTCTGGCTGCTCACCTGCGTGCCGACGGAGATGCTGAGGCCGCTTGGCAAGCTGCGTTGACGAACGTGACGGCGTTGACCAGTTTGCTCGAAGCGCTGCCGCACCTGAAGTCGAACTCGATCGGCGAGACCCTGTATCCGCGTGTTCAGCAGTTGCTGGACACCCCGCCGGCCGAGCTGGCCGCCACGTTGGGGACGCGGCCGCAGGTGACCGGGCGCTACGTCCGGATCGAACTTCCCGGGCGCGCGCGCACCTTGACCTTGGCCGAGGTCGAGATCTACAGCGCTGGTGTCAACGTCGCTCGCAAGGGGAAGGCCGCGCAGTCGGACACGAACTGGGGCGGCGTCGCGAGCCGTGCGACGGACGGCAATCGTTCCGGCGAGTGGGCCGCGAACGGGCAGACGCACACGAACGAGGATCGACCCGAACCGTTCTGGGAGATCGACCTGGGCGAGGAGCTCGCCATCGATCGCATCGAGATCTGGAACCGCACGGATGCGGATTGGGGCGCACGTCTCGAGGGCTACACCTTGCGGGTGATGGACGGGGAGCGCTCGACGGTCCTGCGGCTCGATGGCCAACCCGCGCCCGCGCCGCGCAGCGTCCACACGCTCACTCCGCCGGCGGTCCGCGTCAGGCAGGCGGCCGCCGCCGGACTGCTGCACCTGGGCGTTCAACATGAACAAGCCGTCGCCACGCTGGTCGCCAAGCTGGGAGATCCCGAACTGGGGTCGACGATCGCGCGCCTGTTGGCCGGACTCGACGCGAATGCGTGGCCCGCCGACCAGGCCGTCGAGGTCGCCAGTCGACTGCAGCGTGCCCTGCGTTCGCGCCCGGCCGAGTCCTTCGAAGGGCCGACGGGTCGTACGTTGCTAGCGCTGGCCGACAGCGTGCTGGGCGTGATCCCGCGAGACCAGGCGCTCGCGCTCTACACCTTGCGCCGTCGCATGGGGCCCCAGGTCATCGTGATGGGCACCGTCCCGGATCGCATGTTGTTCGACAAGACCGAGGCCACGGTCGTAGCCGGTCGACCCGTCGAGTTGGTGTTCACGAACTCGGACATCATGCCGCACAACTGGGTGTTGACCGAACCCGGCGCACTGGCGGACGTCGGCCGGGCGGCAGAGGCGATGTCGGCCGATCCGGACGCGGACAAGAAGGCCTACGTCCCGAACCATCAGGGCGTTCTGGCATCCTCGGGCTTGCTGCAACCCGCTCTCACTCAGACAGTGACTTTCATTGCCCCTGCGACGCCGGGCGACTACCCCTACGTCTGCACCTTCCCCGGACATTGGGTCCGGATGAACGGCGTGCTGCACGTCGTGAAGCACTTGGGCGATGCGACCAGCTTGCCGACCGACGTCGCGCAGGCGGCCACCACATCGCGTCCGTTCGTGCGCGACTGGAGCTTCGCAGACCTGTGGCTCGACCTGGATGCCGTGACGGTGCGCGAGCCCGCCAACGGTCGCATGATCTTCGAGGCGGCCTCGTGCATCCGCTGTCACGCGGTGGACGGTGTCGGCGCCAACACGGGACCGGTTCTGGCGGACGTGATCGGCAAGCGCGAGCGCGCGGACCTCTTGCGCCAGATCCTGGAGCCCAGCCGTGAGATCCACGAGGGCTACGCCAGCGAGATCCTCGTGACCAAGAACGGCCTCCTTCACGCCGGTCGGGTGGTCGAGGAGTCCGCGTTCGAGATCCTGATGCAGGACGATCCGTACGCCGAGGACCTGTTGGTGCTGACGCCCGACGAGATCGACGAGCGCACGACGTCGGCGATCTCGCTGATGCCGGAGGGACTGTTGAACACGTTCACGAAGGACGAGATCCTGGATCTGTTGGCGTATCTCGAATCGCTGATCGAATATTGACCCGAACGGAACGCAACGACGCAACGTCGACCGGAGACCACCATGGATGAGTACACCGAAACCACCAGTGACTACGACCTGGACGACGATGGACGTTCGGGCAACCGCGGTCTGAAGGTTGTCCTCATCGGCTGCGGATCGATCGTGGGGCTGGTGATCCTGCTCCTCATGGTTGTCGGAATGATGATGATGAACGGGTTCCTGCCGGACTCGACCGTCCACACAGGCGACGAACTCTCGGACCGGATGCGCGGCCAACTCGAAGACGCCGAGATCTTGAGGGTCGACGACATCGTGCTCCTGTACTACTCCTACGGCTTGTTGAACCCCGCAGAGGGTGGTTCAGCCATCACGGATATGGGGTTGATCGATTGGGTCGAGCTCGACGATGAACTGGAGATGCATCGCGTGCCCTACGCCGCGATCCAGTCCGTGGAGTTGGAGACGCGAGGCGACTTCTTCACGGACTCGTTGCTCGTGGTCGAGACCGAGAACCTCTGCTACTACCCGCTCATCTCGGTCGAGGAGGATGGTGACGAGAGGTTCCGCGACCGGTTGATCAGCGAGTGGAACACGCGCGGCGGTCATCGGCCCGAGGACGTGCCCGCCGAGTTCTCCGAAGGGGAACTGCTCTTCCTGAACGACCTCGACGATGGACCGGCCAGCGAAGCCGTGGATGAAGAGGGTGACTCGGGCGTGGCGGCTCCCAGCGACGAGTAGGGGCTCGGCACGCAGGAGGTGCCGAGGCCAGCCCCTGGGGCATGTGCCAGTCCCGTCCGGTGGGCTTCGGCCCAGGGTTTGCGCAAGTTGAGGAAGTCTGCGGTACGGTGCAGCCATCAGGGTCAGGTTGCCTCAGGTGCGAAGACCACGTGATGCGGCTCGGCTGGAGCACGCGATATTCCTCATCGAAACGACCTCTCCGATTCATCCATGCACACCTCTCGCCTCGTCCTGCCCGCCCTCGCCTGCGCCCTTCTGTCCCACGTCGCCAGCGCGCAGATCGTCCTGCATACGATCGACGGGGACCAGATCACGGACAACCTCGGCGAGGCCGTCGCTGGAGCCGGAGACGTGAATGGCGATGGCTTCTCGGACATCGTGGTCGGCTCGGTCTCGGGCCAGAGCCCCCTGGCAGGCACCGGGGTCGCACTCGTGTACTCGGGCGCCGACGGCAGCCTGTTGCACACCCTCTCGGGCAACGTCTCCGGGATCCGCTTCGGTTGGTCGGTCGCGGGAGCGGGGGACGTCGACGGCGACGGTCACGACGACGTGATCGTCGGGGCGCCCCGTGCCGACAACGTCGATGTGAATGCGGGGTACGCGCGAATCTACTCGGGCCTGGATGGCAGCGTGATCCGGACCCACTTCGGTGTCGCCCCCGAGTCGTCGTTCGGACAGGACGTCGATGGAGCCGGTGACGTGAACCAGGACGGGTTCGACGACGTGGTCGTCGCCAGCCACTCCCCGGTCTCTGCCGGTCAGGCCCAGCACGGTACGGTTCGTGTCGTGTCCGGCGCGGACGGTTCGATCTTGCTCAATCACCTGGGCGACGCCATCACCGGCTGCATCGGTATGTGTGCCGCCTCGGCGGGAGACGTCAATGCGGACGGGATCCCGGACGTCGTGACCGGGTGTCTGTTGGACTCGAGCGCAGCCTTCCGTTCCGGCGTCGTCCATGTCTACTCCGGCGCCGATGGCGCTGTGCTCCACCGCTTCGAGGGTACGGTCAACCTCGAGCAGCTCGGCTTGGACGTCGATGGTGCGGGCGATGTGAACGGCGACGGATACGACGACATCGTGATGTCGTCCGTCGATCGCCGAGGGCTGACGAACGGACCCGGTCGCGTGCGCCTCGTGTCGGGGCGCGACGGGTCGATCCTGCGCGAGCACCTCGGCTCGACCCCGATCGCCATGCTCGGTACCCACGTCGCCGGTGTGGGCGACGTCGATGGGGACGGGTTCGCGGACTACGGGGCCGGTGCACCCTGGGCCAATCCAGCTACGGGGCCCTCCGTTGGCCAGTTGCTCGTCTGGTCCGGAATCGACGGCAGCGTCCTGCTGAATCTCACAGGGGCGCCGATCGGGCTCTTGTCCGCTGTGGATGGTGCCGGTGACATCGACGGCGACGGGCGCGCCGACGTGGTCTACGGCGAACCGTTGAGAACGACGCCGAACGGCCCGTTCGGCCGGGTCCAGGTTCGCAAGTTCGAGGTTTCGTGCTCCGAGCTCGGGTCGGTCGTCTGCTCGTCCGCGACCAACTCGTCCGGGGCCGTCGGTCGCCTGCAGGTGTGCGGCACCGGGGATCCCGACGGCGTCCTGAAACTGACCGGGTTCGCCCTGCCGACGAACCAGTTCGGCTTCTACATGATGTCGATGTCCACCCAAGCCTTGCCCGTGTTCTCGGGCACGCTGTGCCTCGATGCACCGATCGTTCGACTCGACAACGGTCCGAACGCGGTCCTCAACTCGGGCCTGATGGGAGTCATGCGGCGCGACCTGCACCTGACGACCCTGCCCCAGGGCGTGGTCGTGCAAGCGGGGGAGACCTGGAACTTCCAGCTCTGGCACCGCGACTTCGAGTCGCCCGGAATCGGGTCGACGGCGAACTTCAGCGAGGCCGTCATGGTCACGTTCTAGGGTTCCCTGTTCGGTGAATCGATCAACGCGGCCACGCGTGGTCGCTGACCCGAACACCCTTCACGTACGTGCCGAATCCGAACATCGTCGGCTCGTATGGACTGACGAGTTCGACGTCCGAGCGTTCCGCGATCTGGTCTTCGAGGCCCAAGCACCAGTAGCAGCTGTTCACGAACAGACGCCGCAGGTCTTCGCACTTCAAGTCGATGGATGCGCCGATCGTCGAACACACGACGCGCTGGGCGGGCTTGTCCTCGACGGGCAGCTCGCGCGTCCAGGCGATCGGGTGCCGCGGCTGGTTGCGTGCATCGGCGACCTCGGGCGAGTCCTCCTGCATGCCGGCGCGGATCGAGCCTTCGAGCAACACCGTCACGTCGCCCGGAAGATCCGGTACGCCGTAGACGTCGGTCAGGCCGAAGACGTCTTGCACCCCGCGCAGGATCGGGTGCTGGCGCGCGGGGACCGGGATGATGCCGCGCGTGGCCTCGGAACCGTGGTTGCCGTGGTGCGTGCGCCAGGTTTCCCCCAGGACCTGCCTGCCGAAGCCGCCCGACCAACTGCGCGAGTTGTAGCGCCAGTGCCGATACGCACTGGTCGAGTCGTCGGGACACGCGAACGCGTGCGTCGACGTGCGGATCCCGAAGATCGGTTTGCCGGCCTTCACGAAGTCCGCGAAGTGGCGCATGTCCTGGTCCGGCAGGTTGCGGAAGCGCAGGAACACGACGGCCATGTCCGCGCTCGCCAGTACCTCGAGGCCCGGGATGTGATTCTGATTCGTCGGGTCGATGATCCCCGTGTCCGGTTCCTGGCTGAACAGCACCGTGCACCGGAATCCGTGCCGCTGGCTGAGGATCTTGCCCAGCATCGGCAGCGCTTCCTCGGAACGGTACTCCTCGTCTCCCGCGATCAACACGATGTGCTTGCCCTTGCCGGGACCTTCCTGACCTTCGTACGTGACCCAGCGGGTCTCCGGCTTCTGGACCACGTCTTGAGCATCGCCAAGTGTCAGGAGCGAGAGAAGGGCGAGTCCGAGGAGCGGGAGATGCATGGGTGACGTTGTGAGGGGTGGGGGACCCAGGTACCTTGCCCGCGTCCCCCCGTTCCACGCAAGCCCAAGAGCTCCGCCCATCGTGATCGTACCTCGCACCACTCGCTCCGAGATCCTCGCCAAGCTCCAGGCGAAAGTCGCCGCAAGAACCCCGATCATGATCGCCAGCGCCGGCAGCGGTCTGGTGGCGAAGCTGCTCGAGAAGGAGGGCATCGACTGCATCAACACGTTCAGCGGCGCACGCCTGCGCGCGAACGGGATGGGCACGATGTCGATGATGTGGCCGATCCTCGATTCGAACGAGCAGACGCTGCGTTACACGCGCGAGGACATCCAGCCCGCGATGTCGGGCGACGCGTTCGTGTGCGCGTGCTTGAACGCGAACGATCCGCTGAAGGACATGCGGATGGTGCTGCAACAGTGCAAGGACATGGGCGTGATGAGCGTGTCGAACATCGGCCCGTCGCTCAGCTACGTGGACAAGGACAGCCAGATCCGCGCCGTCCTCGAGACGTCCGGCGTCACGATGCAGAACGAGATCGACATGCTGATGCTCGCGCGCGAGATGGACATGGTGTCGATCGGCCTCGCCTTCGACGAGGAGGAGAGCTACGACATGTGCGCGCAGGCCAAGCCCGACATCTTCTGCTTCCACGCGGGTACGACCAAAGGTGGTTTGACCGGCTACGACTCCGGCGAGACGATCGAGCAGACGGCGGCGCGGACCGAGGTCGTCTATCAACGTGTTCGCGAGCTCAGCCCCGAGACCATCCTGGTCGCCCACGGCGCGGCCATGGAGAACCCTGCCGACGCGGCGTACATGCTGAAGCACACGTCGGGCCACGGTTTCTGGACCGGGTCCTCGACCGAGCGCCTGCCGATCGAGCGCGCCGTCACCCAGGTGGCGCGCGAGTTCCGCCAGCTGAACTTCGAGGGCTGAGCGCATGACGACCATCGCCATCCTGGCCACGCTCGACACGAAGGGTGCCGAGGCTGCGTACATCAAGGACCAGATCGAATTGCTCGGCGGCCAGGCGTGCCTCTTCGACATGGGCGTCGTCGGCCAGCCGGGGACCACGCCGGACGTGACGCGCGACGAGATCGCCGAAGCCGGAGGCCTACCGCTCGCGGACATCCTCGCTGCGCCGACGCGCCAGGACGCCTCGCCGATCTTCATCGCCGGTACGACGCGCATCCTGCACGCCAAGCTGAAGGCGGGCGAGATCGACGGCGTGCTGGCGCTCGGCGGCACGCAGGGTACGTCGAACGCGACCCAGGTCCTGCAGGCGCTGCCCTACGGGTTGCCCAAGATCATGGTCTCGACGATGGCCAGCGGCGACACGTCGGCCTTCGTCGGCATCAAGGACATCACGATGATGCCCAGCGTCGGCGACATCCTGGGCCTCAATCCGGTCACGCGGAAGATCCTGTCGAACGCGGCGGGCGCGGCGTGGGGGATGGCGCAGAGCACGGCCTCGATCGAACCCGTCGACCCGAGCAAGCCCACGATCGGCATGACCAACCTGGGTGTGTTGACCGAGGGCTCGATGCACGCCATCGACCGCTTTCGGGACAAGGGCTACGAGGTCATCGTCTTCCACGCCGTCGGTTCGGGCGGGCTCGCGATGGAGCAGATGATGCGCGAGGGGTTGATCGGTGCGGTGTTCGATTATTCGCTCGCCGAGGTCGCCGACCAGCAGTTCGATGCGTTGCGGGCCGCGGATGATTCCCGTCTGACCACCGCCGGTGAGATGGGCCTGCCGCAAGTGCTGGTGCCCGGTGGCCTCGAGCACGTCGGTCTGCTGGTCCCCGCGAACACGGTCCCCGAGCGTTGGGCCGGTCGCCAGCACGTGTTCCACAACCCGATCATTCTGGCGCCGCGGTTGAACGCCGCCGAGCTCGCTCAGGTCGCGGAAGCGATTTGTGAACGTCTCGTGCACACCCAAGGGCAGTGCGTCTTCGCGATGCCGATGGGGGGCACCAGTCGCTACTCGATCGAGGGCGGACCTTTGCACGACCCCGAGGGTGATGCCGCATTCCTCGCAGCCATCCGTACCCACTTGCCGAAGTCCGTCGAGTTGATCGTCAGCGAACACGCCGCCGAGGACGACGCCTTCGTCGACCTGTGCGTCGATCGGCTCGTCGACCTGATCGAAGGCTGATTCCGCTTGTCATATGCGGTGGCCAACATACGGTGCCAGGCACTGTTCAATACCAAAGCTGAACGGGTCGTGCCGGACCCCCGCC
>JAJDEX010000601.1 GCA_029259575.1 Planctomycetota bacterium
GCGTCGTCGAGGTCGGTGGCACCGATGATCGGCAAGCCACTGTTCTCGAGGAGCTCTCGGCCCATCTCGACGTTGGTCCCTTCGAGACGGACGACGAGCGGCACCTTGAGGTCGATCTGCTTGACCGCCTCGATCACGCCGTTCGCGATGATGTCGCACTTCATGATGCCGCCGAAGATGTTGACCAGGACGCCCTGGACCTTCGGGTCGGACAGGATGATCTTGAACGCGGCGGTGACGTTCTCGCGCGTGGCGCCGCCCCCCACGTCCAGGAAGTTGGCGGGCTCGCCGCCGTACAGCTGGATGACGTCCATCGTGGACATCGCCAAGCCGGCGCCGTTGACCATGCAACCGATGTTGCCGTCGAGGGCAATGTAGGACAGGTCGAACTTGCTGGCTTCGATCTCCTTCTCGTCCTCTTCATGGAGGTCGCGCAGCTCGAGCAGTTCTTCGTGACGGAACAGGCCGTTCGAGTCGAAGTTGACCTTGGCGTCGAGCGCCATGACCTCACCGTCCTCGGTGTGGACGAGCGGGTTGATCTCGGCCAGCGAGCAATCGAGGTCGCAGAACATCTTGGCCAGACCGATCAGGAACCCCGCGGCATCCTCGACCAGTTCGGCCGGCATGCCGATGCCCGCGGCGAGGCGCTTGGCGTCGGCCTCACTGAGCCCCGTCGTCGGCGAGAACGCCGCCTTCAAGATCTTCTCGGGGGTGTTCTCGGCGACCGTCTCGATCTCCATGCCGCCTTCGCTGGAGGCCATCATCACGGGGCACTGCTGCTCGCGGTCGATCGCGATACCGATGTAGTACTCCTTGGCGATGCGCGAGCCGGCTTCGACCCACAACGTGCGCACCAGCTGACCCTCGGGGCCCGTCTGGTGCGTGATCAGGTTCATGCCGAGGATCGCCTCGGCGGCCTCGCGGCATTCGTCGACGTTCTTGACGAGCTTGACGCCCCCGCCCTTGCCGCGCCCGCCGGCGTGGATCTGGGCTTTGACGACGCAGATCTCCGTGGGGAGCGCTTCGTAGGCGGCGACGGCTTCGTCGACGGTCTTGCAGACACGTCCGTCGGGCACGGCCAGGCCGTACTTCGCCAGCAGGCCTTTGGCCTGGTATTCGTGGATCTTCATGGATGGAATCGCCCGGTGTTGGGCAGCAGCCGGTCGGGCTGCGTGGGATCGGCCGGGCATGTCCGGTGGGTCGGCGTGCGCCGATTTCGGAGCCCCTGGCCGTGTTCGAGGCGAGCCAAGATACCCGCACGTTCCCAGCCTTTCCACGCGAGGATCGAGGTTGGAGCCAGCGGTCCTCCGTGGGATCGCTACTCTTGCCGACGATCCGTGGCTCCGAGCAGGATCCACGGCGGCCCAGCGCCACCACCACGCCGGACACGCCCGGGGCTCCACGGCCCGGAATCCCCATGCAGACCTCCCCCACGGACCCTGATTCCGCCCCTTCGATCCTGGTCGATCGCGACCTGCTGAGCTCCCTGGGCACGGTCCTGAGGCCCGGTCCGGGCGCCCCAGAAATCGCTCGGTCCCAGGTGCAGCCGGCCAGCGTCGACCTGCGGCTGGGCCAGCAGGCCCACCGGATCCGGGCCGGTTTCCTGCCCGGCCGCGTCCCGGTCGAGGAGCGCCTGGCCACCCTGGGCTCCGTCGCGCTCGACCTGAACGGGGACGGCGCCGTGCTCGAGAAGGGCCTCGTGTACCTGATCCCGCTCGAGGAGGAACTGGCGCTTCCGCCCGGGGTCCGCGCGCGCTTCAACCCCCGCTCCTCCACCGGACGTTGCGACCTGTTCACCCGCGTGCTCGTCCCCGGACACCCGCGCTTCGACGAGGCTCCGGAGGGCTACTCCGGTCCGCTCTGGCTCGAGGTCTCCCCCCTCTCGTTCCCCGTGCGCCTGCATCGCGGGGATCGCCTCTGCCAGGTGCGCCTGTCCCGCGGCGACGCGAGCCTGACGACCGACGAACTGCGTGCGATCTACGAGGACACGCCCCTGTGCTTCGACGGGGATCGCCCCCTCGGAGTCGACGAGGTGCGCTTCGACCACGCCGGCGGACTCGAGATGCGCGTCGGACTCGCCGGACGCGACCCCGCCGGCTGGCGCGCGGCACCCCACACGGCCGCCGTCCGCTTTGCGGAATCCGGGGTGCACGACCCCGCCGAGTTCTGGGAAGCGGTTCACGCGCCCAAGGGCCACTGCATCCTCGCGCCGGGCAGCTTCTACCTGTTCGCCAGCCGCGAGCGCTTGCGCATCCCTCCGCACCTCGCCGCCGAGATGCTGCCCGTCGACATCGGCATCGGGGAACTGCGCAACAACTACGCGGGCTTCTTCGACAACGGTTTCGGATGGGAAGAGGACGAACAGGGCCGGCCCGCCGGGTGCGGCACGCCGGCGGTGCTCGAGGTGCGCGCGCACGACGTGCCCTTCCTGGTCGAGGACGGCCAGGTGTTCTTCCGACTGCAGTTCTTCCGCACCGACGGACGGCCGGATCAGCTGTACGGTATGGGGCGCTCGGGCGGATCGTACCGCGGCCAGGACCTGACGCTGGCCCGGGCCTTCCGCCCCCCCGCCCCCTGAAGAGGCTGGCCTAGCTCGCTCCGCAAACGACCGGATGGCGCCCAGGACGGTGCACAGGCCATGTGCGGGCGAGGGCCGAAAGCCCCTGGAGCCTCAGAGACGTGCTCCGCCTTCGTTGCGTAGCGAGCTAGGCCAGTCTCGGTGAGGGACCCGAGGTGTCCGCACCAGCGGCGTTCCGAAACGGGATTGAGCGCATGGGAAACGCTCTGTCCGTGGCTCCCCATCGCACCTGGGGTACAAAAGGGCTCCCAGCGTGTGCTTTCATCTGCCCCATTGTCCGACCAGAGGGCACCACGCGCACTCCCCAATGCCTGCCCGCCCACCGCAATGACCCCCTGGTCCCCCGCATCGCTGTCCGAGCGCGTTCCCCTCTACATCGCGCTGGCGGATGCGCTGGCGACGGACAGTCGCTCGGGGCGTCTCAAGGCGGGCGAGCGACTGCCGACCCATCGCAGCCTGGCTGGAGTCATGGGGGTCAACGTGATGACCGTCACGCGGGGCTATCGCGAGGCCGCCCGGCGGGGCCTGGTCGAGGGCGAGGTCGGTCGGGGCACGTTCGTCAGCGCCGTCGACAAAGTCACAGGCCC
>JAJDEX010000602.1 GCA_029259575.1 Planctomycetota bacterium
TGGCCGTCGTCGTCCTGGTCCAGTCGGCGGAACGGGGTGACGGGTCCCTGCAACCTGGGTGCGCGGATTCCAGGGCTCTCGATCAACGTGCCGAAGAGGTCGTCGATCGACGTCGCTCGCTGGTCGAGCGGAACGACCGCCATGTCCAGCGCGATCTGGAAGACCATGTCGGGCAGGCGACCCATCTCGTCGTCCTCCAGCGTCTGGTTCCCATTCGCGTCCAGATCGGCGAGGACCTTGGATGCCGCCAGGTCGGGGCGCTCGTAGCTCTCGAGCAGGAGCTTCACCTCGTTCACGTCGAGCGCGCGGTCGCCGTCGCGATCGAACACGATGCGCAACTGGTACGAGGTGCGTGGCGTCGGCGACGAGAAGTCGAGGTCGGTGTTCGGCGGGCGGAACGTGCCGGTGTTCCCGATCTGGTAGAGGTAGTAGCTGGAGAACTCCCCGTACGTCATTCGGCCGTCCTTGTCCGGATCGAAGGCGCGGAACCGCGGGCGATCGAAGCGCAGGCTCTCCTCGGTCTCCCGGTAGCCGAGCCAACCGTTGGCGTTCTGATCGCAGGAGCGGAACCAGTCCTGGATCTGCCCATCCTCGGCGAGGTCGAAGGCGGACGGTGTGCGGCGACCCGGTGCGCCCAGTCCCGGCGTGGGCGACGGAGCGAGCTTCGGCGGGCGGCGGCTGAGCATGCCGGTCAAGGCGGTCATCGCCGACGCGTCCGGCTTGCGGTTCGAACGGCCGGACGAGCGCTTCTGGCGGACCGAGCGCCGTTCGGTCGACCCCAGGCGCTCACTGCTGCGACTTCCGCCTTGGTTCCCACGGTTCTGGCCGAGGGCTTCGGAGGCATCGCCGAGCACGAAGATGGCGAGGAGAGCGATGGCGAGGTGGCGCAGCATGGTGTCGGGGGCGACGTCCTATGGACGAGGCCCGTATGGACCCTATCGTCTAGCACGGGCCTCTGAGACAACCCCAGGTCGGGTTCCGGGTGACGCAAAACCCCGTTGAAGGGCCGTTCCGAGGGGCCCGGGGCAAGAAAGCGCCCTCAGCAGCGCTGGGGGGACTCCAGACGATCACCCTCGGGCCCCGCGGGAGATCCGGACGGCCGAATCCCCCGGAGGACCCCGTGGATCAGTCGACCGGCTTGATCTCGCCCGACTTCAGCTTGCCCGTGTAGTCGCTGAGCGCGCGGCGCACCTTGCCGGACAGGAAGAGCACACCGAGCACGTTCGGAACGGCCATGCCCAGGATCATCAGGTCACCGAAGTCGAGGATGTTCGTCGCGCTGACGATCGAGCCGATGAAGACGAAGATGAGGAAGAGAACCTTGTAGGAGAGCGACGACTTGTCGCCGAACATCCAGACCCAACAACGTTCGCCGTAGTACGACCACGAGATCATGGTCGAGAAGGCGAAGAGCACGACGGCCACCGCGAGCACGTAGGGGAACCACGAGATGCTCTGGCCGAACGCCGCCGAGGTCAGGCCCGCGCCATTGTTGTCGGAGACGAAGTGCGCGAAGTCCGGGTTCGAGTAGGCGCCGGTGATCACGATGACCAGGGCGGTCATGGTGCAGACGACGATCGTGTCGATGAACGGTTCGAGCAAGGCGACGATGCCTTCACGAACGGGGAATTCGGTCTTGGCGGCGGAGTGCGCGATGGCGGCGGAACCGACACCGGCCTCGTTCGAGAACGCAGCGCGCTTGAAGCCGATGATCAGGACACCGATCAGGCCACCGTAGCCGGCTTCGGGAGTCATGGCGCCGCTGAAGATCTCTCCGAAGGCTGCGGGAACCGCACTGGCGTTCGACAGGATGACGAACAGCGCCGCGGCGACGTACAAACCGCACATCGTGGGCACGACCTTCTCGGCGACCTGCGCGATGCGCTTGAGACCACCGAGGATGACGGCGCCGACGACGACGGTCATGATCGCGCCGTAGACCCAACGGTTGTCCGGGTTCTCGAAGAACGGGACGGTCTCGGCGAGCGCGTTGAGCGACTGGTTGACCTGGAAGCTGTTGCCTCCTCCGAACGATCCGCCGACGCACAAGATCGCGAAGAAGACGGCCAGGAACTTGCCGATTCCGGGCTTCCCGAGGTCTTTGAAGCCGTTCGACAGGTAGTACATCGCGCCGCCCATGACGCTGCCGTCCGGGCGCTGCTGGCGGTACATCTGACCCAGGGAGCACTCGACGAACTTCGAGGCCATCCCCAAGAATCCGGCAGCGATCATCCAAACGGTTGCGCCGGGACCTCCGACGCTGATGGCGATCGCGACGCCTGCGATGTTGCCGAGGCCGACCGTGGCCGAGAGCGCGGCGGTCAGCGCCTGGAAGTGACTGACCTCGCCCTCGTCGTGCGGGTTGTCGTACTTGCCGCGCGTCACCTGGATCGCGTGACCGAACATGCGCAGTTGGACGAAGCCCATGCGCACGGTGAAGAAGATGGCGCCGAGGATGAGCCACAGAACGGCGAACGGCCAACCGGGCGTCGTGACGTCGATCTTGGTTTCGCCCTTACCGCCGCGCGTGGGGATCTGCAGGGTGAGCGCAGCTCCCTCGAGGTCGATGCCGTCCGCCTCGGCGTCGACCAGGAACTGGGTCAGATAGGTTCGCAGTGCTGGGAGGTCACCGGTCGTCGCGTCATCGAGTTCACCCTCGAACTTCGACTCCATGATGGGGAAGAAGAGCCCCGCTGCGATGACCTCGTTGACCTTGCCCATGAAGTGGTCGGCCTTGGCCTCCAGTCCCACCGGGTCGGGCTTGGGCGCGTCGACCTTCACCGAGAACGAGTCGACCTTGCCGCCGACGACCTCCTTGAGCAGGGCCATGACCGCTGCCTTGTGCAGGTCGTCCGCCGTCTTCGGCTTGGCCTCCTCGGTGGGCGCAGCGTCGGAGTTGGGCACAGCCTCCTCGGCCGTTGCGGCGACCTCGGCGTTCCCTGCGGCGCCCGGATCGGCGTCCCCGTCCTGGACGGATGCGAAGAGCGGGGCGGCGAAGAGGGTCAGACCTGCGGCGAGGGTGCCGAGGCGGGACGCCCCCCGGAGGGGGCTCTTGAGGGTGCGCATGGTGCGAGGTGGGGGAGGTTCGGACGTGCTGCGAATCGGGCTGCCGGGGGTGCGGTCGGCAACGCGGGGCCGAATCCTGCCACGGGTGGGGCGATGCGTGCAAGTCGTGATATCCCAAGGGCTTCGGATCACGCGCCCCTCGAACGCGCGGAGCCCGATGTGACGGGGTTTTCACCGGGGAGGCGTGCTCGACATGGCGCCGTGCGCTAGACCTGGGCGACCTCTTCCCAGGTGAACCATGAAGACCCTCCTCACACTGACCGCCCTGGCCACGTTGGCCTCCCTGACCTACTCCTTCGATCGAACGTCCCAGGACGACGAACAGGCTCGCCTCGAGAAGCTGGCGCGGGGGATCGAAGGGGAGATCGCGGAGCTGCGCGGTCAGACGTTCCAGCACGCCGTCACCGTC
>JAJDEX010000603.1 GCA_029259575.1 Planctomycetota bacterium
GTCGCACCGAACTCTCCGAGGGCACGGCCGAAGCCGAGCAACAGTCCGGCCAGGATCCCCCGCCGCGCCAACGGCAACGTGATCGTCCACCCCACGCGTGCACGGGAGAGCCCCAGCGTGCTGCCCATCGACTCCATGCGCGGGTCGATCTCCTCGAACGCGGTGCGCGCGGAGCGCAGGATCAACGGGAAGCTCATGACCGCGGCCGCCAGCACCGCGCCGGGCCACGTCAGCAGCAGATCGAGCCCGCCGAGCGGACTGTCGGTCGACAGCGACCGCAGGAGCAACCAACCGATCGCGGTCGGCGGCAGGATCAACGGCAGGGTGGCCAGCGCCTCGATGCACCCACGCCCGAAGAATCGCTTGCGCGCCAGGATCCAGGCCAGGATCAGGGCGGGCACGAGGTCCAGCAACACGGCCGCCGCAGCGACGGACAGGCTGATCCAGAGGGCGGACCAGAGTCCCGGTCCCGCATCCCCGTCGAGCGGCTCCCGGACCGAGTTCGAAACTCCTGAAGCCACCAGCGGCTCCAGACCCGCCCGCGCGAGACCGCGACCACCGGCCTCACCGGCCAACAACGCGAGCAGTTCCTTGGCGCGCTGTGAGTTCGACGACGCAGTCAGGATGGCCGCCGGATAGCGGATCGGATCGTGCTCGCCCTCGCTCGAAACACGAAGCGTCCGGACGCGTTTCGAACGGTCGGCGTCGGACGCATAGACGACTCCGAAGTCCACTTGGCCGGACTCGACGGCGGCCAATGTTCCGCGCGCATTCGTGGTTCGGACGATGCGCTCCCGGAGCGACGCGAAGACGCCCAGGTGTTCGAGCCAGGACCTGGAGTAAACCCCGAGGGGCACCGCATCGGGGTTCGCCAACGCGACGAGTCCCGACGAGGCCTGCAGGTGTGCGACGCCATCGAGATCGGTGACGTGTGCATCCATCGGGGTGACCAGACACAGCCGGTTCGTCGCCAGATCGATCCGCGAGCCCGGCAGGATCCACCCGGCCTCCTCGAGCCGATCCATCTGCTCGGCATCGGCCGTGACCAGGACGTCCCCCACCGCGCCGGCTTCGACCATCCGGACCAGGTCGCTGGACGCCGCATGCACGCGGATGATCCCGACGCCGTGCTGGGCCCTCCAGTCCGCGTCCCAGGATCGCGCGGCTTCGGTCAAGCTCGACGCGGCCAGGAGCTTCGGCGCATCGCTCTCGCACGCCGCCATCGCGGCGGCGCAAGCCAGGAGAACGAGCCGAAGCGAATGCGAAACGAGGCGCATGGGGCCAGGAGTCTAGCGGATGCCCACGCGGGCGATCCGCCGCGCCGGGGCGGCTTCGAGGGAAACGCGCCCACGCAACGAGCCCGCGATCCGAAGGGGACCGCGGGCTCGCGCAGGACGCAAAGGGCGTCCTAGAAGCCGAACGTGACCTGCAAGCCGTCACTCATGTTCGAGCCGGCTCCCAGGGCCGCCGCGTCCCGGTACCAGGCCTGGAAGTTCCAGGTCGAGCCCGGGGTGATCGCGCCGGACGGTTCGGGCGGCAGCGTCACGTCGAGGCTCCAGGTCGTCACCCCGAAGAGATCGATCAACACCGCGGGCAGCAACCGGTACAGGTTGCCATTCACGCACAGGAAGCCGTCGCTCAGGGGGGTCTGGACCTGCTGATCCCCGTAGAAGAACAGCATGAACTCGCCGGGGGGCATGCCGGAACAGACCAGCGTGAGGTCGTTCGCGGAGACGCTGGTGCTCCCCACCGTGCTCATCACCGCGCCCGCACCGAACGAGTTCGGAGCGCCCACGCAGTAGTTCAGGACGGACGTGTCGGCGTACTCCCAATGGCTGACGCGCACGCTCCAGCGATCCCCGTTGAAGTTCGACGTCGTGGCATAGGACTGCGCCGTCCAGAACGAGTCGTCGACCGGATCCGCGGTCGTTCCGCTGTAGTCGCCCCAACGGTTGCGGCCGAACGTGTCCAGGTTCGTGTACGAATCGACGCCGGCCTGGAACATCGTCGGCGTCGACATCTGACCGGAGGCGTCGCCCGACTTCCGAGCCGCCACGTACGCGGACAAGAAGGTCGTCGCGTTCGAACCCGAGAACCCGACCAGCGCATCCCCCATCTCGTTCACCGCGATGCTGGGGTAGTAGTAGTGCAGTGACGTGTCGCTGATGGTGCCGTTCTGGTTCACCGTGAAGGGGCTCGTGTTGAGTTCGTACCAGCGAATCGCGTTGCGTGTCGCAACACTGGTCGAGTGCGCGGTCCACAAACTTCCGTCGCGGTACACGGAGCCGCAAAGGCGGTCGTCCCCGGACTCGACAAGGGTGGTGCTCCCCAGGGCTGGCGCCAGGGGTCCGTCGTTGTGCACGCCGACCGTGATCGTCGCCGCCGACATCAACGACGGCGCGGTCAGCGGAGGGACGATGCGCCGGACCTGAAGTTGATTCGACCCGAACGTGTTGACCAGGTAGGCCTCGCCCGCATCGTCCCAATGCGTCGCCGGCTGCACCGCGCGCACATAGGGTTGACCGCGCCAGACCGTCGCCGTCCCGAGGCTCTGCACCGCCGCGACGAGCGGAGCCTTGTCCAGCGCCCAGATCGACATCGTCACGCTCCCCGCCGCGTTCGGGAACATCGCGGACGTGATGTAGATGCCCCGCTGATCGACGCCCAAGCAGGGAAAGTCGGGCCACTTGGTGCTGTCGGTCCCTTGGGACGCGAAGAGGCTGGTCTTGAACCAGGAGCCCGCGGGGTTGCTGGTCGTCGAGACGGCCAGGTGGATCGTGTCGTCGAAGTCGGTGGCGGACAGCAGGAACCGGTCCGAATCAGGGTCGTAGACCACGCGCGGATCGCCGGCCACCCCGCTGACGCCCAGGTTGAAGAAGGAGGCGAGCGAACCGATGAAGAGCGCCGCCCCGTTCGACTTCAGGTGCACCATCATGTTCTCGTTCACGACGGTCACGACGTGCGTCGTGCCGACCGCGCCGTGGGTGTCGGGCGGGATCGCCGACGTGCCGGATTGACTGAACATCGTCTGCGCCTGAATCTCGTTCAGCGCGTCCGGCGGCACGGGAGCCCCACCCAGGAGCGACGCGACCGGAGTCGGCATCGTCGCTGCGACGTTCACGCTGGGCGCGGCGGTCGGGGGCAGCGCGGGAACGGGTGACGGCGAGGTCGGAGCCGGCGAGACGGGCATCGGCACGGCGGGCGTCATGCGCATCGGCCTGCGTCCCTCGAACCCCGTGCCGGATTCCCAGGTCAGTCCCGCGTACTGCGACCCGGACAGGGTCGTGCGCGGGACGATGTCGTCGAAGGTCACGATGGTGCGTTCGGACCCCGCTGCGAACGTCACGTCGTCGATCGTGTACCAGGCGGCCGAGGAACCGGCATCGCGAACGTGCAGCTCGACGCGGTCGATGCCCACCAGATCCGTGGCGTACCAGAGGCTGGCGCCGGGTTGCGGATGGAACAGCGCGGCTTCGCCGATGCGTTCCTCGCCGCGGTATCCGATCGCCACGACGGAGCGTGCTTCCGAACCTGCACCTCCCGCACCGGCGACCCAGAGGCCCTCGAGCGTGACCGTGCGTCCGAAGCCGAGCGCCATGGACCGATCGCCCCACGCGTTGATCGCGGCACGGTCCCCGGAGTGCACCGGGATCCCGTCGGTCGGAACGACCCACTCCCCACTGCGGTTGCCGCGCAAGCGTCGGTTCGGCGGATCGACCAGGGGCCGCGCCGCATCGCGCGCGCGCACGACGTCCATCGACTCCACGCGCGAGTTGCGAAAGGCGTCGGCACCCAAACGTTCGCCGAAGTCCGGCACATCGCTCGCCGCGACGCCCTCCGGCTGCGGCAGCGACACCGGGGCAGGAACGACGCGCGGGTTGCCGTCCTCCTGTCCTGCGTGTGCGTTCGAGACGGCGGAGAAGGCGCTGAGGGCTCCGACGAAGAGGAGTCCAGCGCCTGAGATGCGGTGCAGCATGGGCAAGGTCGTGGGTTGCGGAGCAGGGTGCGGGCCCCACCGAGTATCCCCCTGGGACGGCGTCCCGGTCGGAGGGGTTCCCGGACATGCCGCGCAACCCACCCAGGACCGGCCTTGTGCCTCGGAACGGGGCTCGTTTACGGTCGCCTTACCGGAATGGGTCCAGCCCGAGGGGTCCCCGATCGAGGATCGAGACCATGCCTGTGACGACGTGAGGTTCGGGTCACGGGGTCGTCCGCGTCCACGACGCGCCCCGATCTGCGAGAACTACTTCCCGATCAGGAAGTGGCAGACGTCGCCCTCGCCGAGGACGTAGTCGCGTCCCTCGGTGCGCATCTTGCCGGCGGCCTTGATGGCGGACTCGGAACCGTGCTGGTCCAGGTCGGCGACGGTGTAGACCTCGGCGCGGATGAACGCCTTCTCGAAGTCGGTGTGAATGACGCCCGCCGCTTTCGGCGCAGGCCAACCGCGGTGTCCGGTCCAGGCACGAATCTCCTTGGGACCCGCGGTATAGAACGTCTGCAGTCCGAGCAGTTCGTACGTCTCGCGGATCAAGCGGCCCAGGCCGAGTTCCTCGACGCCGAGGTCCGCCATGAACATCTCACGATCCTCCTCGTCCATGTTGCGCAACTCGCTCTCCAGGTCCGTGCAGATCGGGAGCCAGCGCGAGCCGGTCGCTTCGGCGACCTTGGCCACCTGTTGGGCCAACGGGCCTTCCCCTTTCTGGTCGTCATCGGCGACGTTTGCGACGTAGAGAACGCGTTTCCCGCTCAAGAGGCACAACGGCTTGATCGCGGCTTCCTCGGCCGCTTTCCAGGTCGCCGCACGCAATGGTTGGCCATCCTCGAGCATCGCCTTGGCGCGCTCGAAGACGTCCTTCTGGAAGAGGCTGTCCTTGTCGCCCGAACGCGCTTTCTTCGACACGCGCTCGATCGCTTTGCCCACCGTTTCGAGGTCGGCGAAGATCAACTCGAGGTCGATGATCTCCATGTCCTTGGTCGGATCGACGGGATCCTCGCGCACGACGTTCGGGTTCTCGAAGCAACGCACGACGTGCATGATCGCGTCCGTCTCGCGGATGTTCGCGAGGAACTTGTTGCCGAGACCTTCGCCCTTGGACGCGCCGGCGATCAGACCCGCGATGTCCACGATCGTGACCGCTGCGGGAATGATCTTCTGGGACTCGATGTGCCCACGAATCTTCTCGAGGTTCGGATCCGGAACCTCGGCGATCGCCACGTTCGGCTCGATCGTGCAGAAGGGGAAGTTGCCCATCTCCGCGCCAGCGGCGGTGAGGGCGTTGAACAGGGTGCTCTTCCCGACGTTGGGGAGGCCGACGATGCCGCAGGAGACGCTCATGATGGGTTCGCTCTGGTGAAACGAGCGCAGCAGGATAGGGAGTCGGCAGCGTTGCGTCCGCCCCCAAGTCCTGGGAACGAGCGACTATTCGTACGGAACCGCTTGGCCCGCGGCCCGCGCGGCGAGATAGGCGCGCAGCGGAGCCTCGAGCGCCTCGGGATCCTGGTGCCCCAACCACTGCTCCTGGAGCGCGAGCAAGGGACCCAACGAGCGGCGCCGCGCGTCCTCGGGGATCGGCGCCCCGAGGGCCATGGCCCGGGCGAAGCGTGCGTTCCAACGTGGCTCCAGGGCCGTCCTCTCGTTCCAGTCGTTCCAGGTGCAGACGAGGACGCGCGGAGCGGCGCTCGAAGCCCGGGCCGTGGCGCGCAGGAATTCGAGTCCCGGGTCTCCGGCCACGCGCACGCAGAGCGGCCCGCCGTTCGACCCGATGCCCGAGGTCCCGCCCCAACCCGCCACGCCGCTGTCGTCGAAGCCGGGCCAGGCCAAGCTCCAGTCTTCGCGCGCAGTCTCGTCACCGTCGGCCCAACGCTCGGCTTCCGCGTGCCGTGCGCGCGCGAACGCACCGGCCGCATCGGCGGCCACGGCTTGCGCGGCCCCGGCCAGGAACTGGGGCCACGACGTGAACCGCAGGATCGACGGACCGACCAGATCCCAGCGCGCGTAGCCGTGGAACGGATCGGTGCCGGCGCCGGGTGGATGCGTGGCGAAGAGCGCCAGGCCCTCGCCCGTCGCCTGCTCGACCTCGGCTTCGATCGAACTCCAGTCCGCGCCGTCCAGATGAGAACCGTCCAGCGCGCTGACGTCGTGCCAGAACACGAACACGCCGATCTCGCCGTCGGTGCGCCACAACGCCGGACGGGATCCGTGTTGGCGCACGACAGCGACCAGGTCGGCGACGATGCCTGCGCGACGCGTGATCGCGTCGGCCGTCGGATCGACCCAACCCCATTGATGGACCTTGGGTTCGATCATCAGCGCGACCTCGGCTTGACGCCCGGGTCGTTCCGCGGCCTCGAGCAAAGCCTCCAATCCACGCCCGTTCACGGACGTCTCGCCGGGCAACGCATCGATGGCGTTCAACGCGTGACCGTGGAAGTCGTACAGGAAACCGTGCAGCCCCGCCGCACGCGCCAGGTCCACCGCCAGCGTCGCCACATCCACGTCCCGCGAGTCGTACAACCCGACGAAGGGCAGTTGATCGATGCCGTCCAGCGTGCCGACCGCACCATCGCGCCGACCGTTGGCGCGCAACGTGTCGGGGTCGTGGTCGAACTGGTTCGAACCCGGCGCACAAGCGGGTGCCTGGGTCCAAGCCCAGTTGCCCCACCTCGCGCGGGGGTCCGACGTCGGGGCGACCGCTGCGGGGTGCGCGGGCGAGCGGTACCAACCGACATAGGACGCCAATCGCAACGCGCGCGGATTGCCGTCGATGCCGTCGGGCTCGCCCAGCTGCACGTCGTCGACGTCGACCTCGCCGGGCAGGTTCGAACTGATGCGAACCTGCAGCGACACGGTGTCCGCGGGAACGGGGAGGCCGGCGGGAGCTTCGATCCAAATCCAGCGTTCGACGTCCCGGGGCGTGGGAGACCAGCGGCGTTCGGTCAATCGCAGAGGCGGCCGTCCTGCACCGATCGACCAGACCGCGACGGTCACGGCGTGCGCGCTGCCCTGCGCCAACGAAGGATGGGCCCTCGGCGCGAACCAGGCACCGACACCGAGTCGCTCGCCGAACCACGGAGCGCCCGGTTCGTCGACGCGCACACCCAAGGTGGCGCGTCCGGGGCCGGCGTACTGCAATCGACCCAGCCCGCGCCGCGCAGGGCGTCCGGTCAACGCAGCGGGAACGCTGGCGCCGCCTTCGAAGCGCCAAGCTGCGATCGCGGACTGACCGAGTGCGGAGGCCTCGAACCCACCGTCGCCCAACTCGTGTTGGGTGCGGCGCCAGGGCCCGGCTTCGAGCCGATCGCACCAGACGGCTCCGTCCAGGTCGCTCTCCAGGTCGATCCGCATCGCGGTCGTGTCGTAGGCCGTGCGACCTCCAGGTCCGGCGGGCGCTTCCGCCACGAGCCAGACCCAACGACCGTTGTCCCCGTCGACCGCCGCGCGTCGGATGGAACGAGCGACCTCGACGGCCCCGTTGGCCCCGACGCGCGTCACGCGCAAACGCACGCCGCCGACCGAGGCCGCCGCGTCGATCCACACGCGCACGCGAACGGCGCAGCGCTCACCGGGTTGTCCGAAGTTCGGCGCGGGCGCCAGACCCTCGACGCCTCCGGCCGCGAGCGTGCGCCGCAGGATCGCCAATCCCGACCCGGCGGGAGCGAAAGCGGCATCCCGACCGTCCGGCGCGGCTCCGGCGACGAAGTCCCGCGCCAGCGGCGAGGCCCAACCGATCATCCCCGCGCCGAAGTCGTCGTTCGCCAAGGCGAAGGCGCGGTCGGGATCCACGTCCGCCAGGACGGAGTCGGAACCGAGGATCCCCAGCACGAAGCACAGGGCGACGTGGACGAGCAGGGACCTCGCCTGGCGAGGACGTGTGCGGAACATGGTGCGAGCGCGTGCGACGGCGCCCATGGGCGGGCTCGCAACGAGCCCAGAGAATCGCCGATCGAACTGTATTCCGCTACAGCCATTTCGCGGGCTTCCCGCCGGCCTGCGCGGACCACTCCAGACGTCCCTGCTGGAAGGTATGAGGGCGCCGCGGGACAGCCTCGAGGCCCGTTCGGAGTGCTGCCTGCTGGGCCGCTTGCTGGGCCGCTTGCTGGCCCGCTTGCTGGGCCGACCGTCAGCGGACCAGGGCCACGCAGTCGATCTCGACCAGCGCGTCCTTAGGCAGTCGGGACACCTGCACGCAGGCACGGGCCGGGGGCTCCACGCCTTCGAAGGCTGTCGCGTAGACCGCGTTCACCTCGCCGAAGTCCTCGAGGTCGGTCAGGTAGACCGTGCACTTCAGGGCGGAGGCGAAGCTGGAGCCAGCG
>JAJDEX010000604.1 GCA_029259575.1 Planctomycetota bacterium
CTCGCGTCAGGTGCCTTTGCCGCAGGGCATCCAGGGTAGTGGCCTCCCCACCAGGTCCCTGAGTCCTCCAGAACTCCCATCCGTTGGTCGCCGGGTAGCGCCCGTTGTCCCGCAGCCCGATGACCGACGCCCGTGCAGCCCCAGCAGCCTGCGACACCGAATCGTAGACCTGGTCGCCGACCTTCACCCGACCGTCGGGAAGTAGCGTCGCCGTGAGCTCGGTCCCCTTGTAGGTGCGCTCGAGCTTCACCGGAGGCACCAAGAGTCCTGATTCGATCAGGTGCTGCACCGTCACGGCCTGGTGGTCCTTGTTGCCAGTGCCGAGCTTGGCGACCTTGGGTGCTCGCGGCGCTTTCCTGGGCGAGGTCGGGTTAGGTTGCACCGGGAAGTCGAAGGTCGCCTGGCACCTTGCCAGCGAGGCCCGAACTTCCTCGGCGGTGAGGGACTTCGCCCTGCCCCCGACGTAGTTGACGAGGAGCATGTCGTTGTCCGCCGAGAACAGCGAGTCGAGCACCGACCTGACCTGGCTGTCCACGAACTCCGCTCGCCACAAGACCTCGATGCGGTTCTCCTCCATCCGGTCCTTCGCGAGTAGCTCAAGAGTCTCCAGCAGCAGTGGCGAGTCCTCGCTGATCTTGACCGTCCGGAACAGCTTCTCGTCTACAGCAACGGGAGCGTGGCTGTTGTAGATCCGCCATTCGTCACCGTCGGTCAGAACGATCCACTCGACACCGGCGACGGAGGCGTAGCCCATGATCTGATTCGCCCAGCGGCGGTCGTCGAGGTTCATGCCGAACGCCTTGGCTTCGATGAACAGCCTGGGCGTACGAACGACGAGGAGCCCGTAGTCCACCGGCTTGTCTGTGGACTTGACCTTGAACTCGCGCTGCACTTCATCGACATCCTCGACGTCCCAGCCGAGAACTCGGAGAACCGGCTCGATGAGCGTGGCCTTGGTGTTCTCCTCGTTCATCGGGCGCTTGGCAGCCTGCTCGATTCGCTGTCGGACCAGCTCGATCGTCTCTCGAAGTGTGCTCATGGGTCCTTTGTACCGGTTCGCGCGTTGAGATGCGCCGTCGAGATGAAAGCTGGTTCGTCACCCTGGCGTGAACCACCTAGAGCACTGAGCGGCGTCCCTGCGATGGCTGGGAGCCATCCGTGAATTCCCTAGGGCCGTTAGCGGCCTCTCGTTCAAGGCCCCCACCCTCAACGCCCGACGGAGTGGGTATGGACACTCAACAGGAAACCGAGGTGCTTCAGGAGACCATCGAAGCCGCCAAGCAGGCAGCCATTCTCTACAGAGAGCTCACCGGCAAACCGCTCGGCATCACTGGCGAGGTCGGCGAGGTGGTTTGCGCTGGGCTCCTCAACCTGCGGCTCGCAGGAGCACGCCAGGCCGGCTACGACGCGATTGGGCGCGACGGTCGCAAGGTCCAGATCAAGGCCCGATGCGTCCTCCCGGACTCCAAGCCAGGTCAGCGCGTTGGCGGGATCAAGCTCGAGCACGAATGGGACACGGTAGCCCTTGTCCTCCTGGACGAACGCTTCGAGCCGATCTCAGTCCACGAGGCGAGGCGTGAGGCCGTGGTAAGGGAACTCACCAAGCCGGGGTCCAAAGCACGGACGCAACGCGGTGCCCTCGGGGTCAGCAAGTTCAAGTCGATCTCGGAGCTGCGCTGGCAGCGGGACACCCCTGCAGGGTAGGCGCGACCAGTGGGCAAGCCCCCACGATGAGGCTGAGCCGAGCTAGGATCACTCTGTGCAGCAACCCCGCGTCTTCAGCTACGTCGTCACCCAAGACACGGGGTTCGCGCCGAACCCGTTCCACGACTGGTGCACGCTGGCATGCTGCAAGCCCAGGATCAGGGCCACGGCGAATCCAGGCGACCTCGTGATCGGGCTCTCCAGGCGCTGTGAGAGGATCGTGTACGCCTTCCGGGTCGAGGAAGCCCTCACCTTCGCCGAGTACTGGGAGGACCCCAGATTCCGACGGAAGCGGGCCAACTGGGACTCGCCATCCAGGATCGAGCAAGTCGGGGACAATGCCTACGAGCCGGATGGCCGCGGCGGGTTCGAGCAGCACAGATCCATGCATTGGAACCACGCTCGGGAACGCGAGGGCACCTTCAACAAGCGCCGCGACCTTCGGCCAGGCAAGGTGCTCGTAGGACGAGTGTTCACCTACTTTGGCGGAGAGGGTCCAGAGTTGCCCGGTGACCTGAACTTCCTTCGGGTTGGGCGAGCTCACAAGTGCAGGTTCAACGGACCTCAGGTGCAGTCCTGCTTTGAGTGGCTTGCCAGACTGCCCCGTGGGCTTCAAGGTCGTCCGACCACCTGGCCCGAACAGGCCATTGAGCCTTGGACGCCTGACTGCGGGAGCCCTTGCTCGTAGCACACGTCACCGGAGTCCCATGCGGCCCCAAGATCGACAGTCGCGATCCTCGCAGCGAGGGAGGAGCATCACCGCATCATCCTGGCGATGATCACTCTTCGCCCTGAACCTGTCCTATGGACCCTCATAGGGGCGGATGGGGTCTTAAGGAGGCACCGGGAGACTCAAAGCACTTTCGGGGTGAAGACGAGCGCGAGGACAACGAGCGCTAGTGCTCCGCCAGCTCGAATCAGCAGCCCCCTGCCCTTCCAAGAAACTTGCAAGAACCCTGGAACGACGGCACCGATGATTGCGACTGACACAGCCAGCAGCACCCGGATCAAGACGACAAGGTTGTCATCTGCGATGGGCTCGTTCCTGATAACCAGCCATAGCACGGTGAAGACCACCAGCACCGCGACACCGCTAGCCACGATCCTCTCCCAGGGCTGAGCCGTGTAGTTCTGCCTCGCCTCTTCTTCTTGGATTGTCAACTGGACCTCCTTGATCCTCTTTCGACCCGCCTCGAACAGCGAGGCGAGATACCCTGGCTTCGTCGCTTCCATCGCGCTCAACGCTACTTCCAGAATTTCCAACTGCGGTGCTCCGTGCCGACGCTCTTTCTCCAGGAGCTGTGTCATGACCTGGAGTCGATCTAGGAGACGGTAGTGGCTCCACTCTTGCTTGTCTTCCCGCGCCATCGCATTGAGCAGTGCGTGGTAGAACTGGTACTCCGTGTGAAGCCGGGTCAAGTGAATGCGAATCTGCCTGACGAGCCTCTCATCGGCGTCGGGGCGACTGACGATGACCCAGAGGTCCTTGACGCCACCGACTCCTTGTAGATGCGTGTGATGAAGTCGGACCCCCTCTCCGACTTGCACTTGACTAGACGTCGGACCCTCAGGCTCGTGGAACTGCCCTGTCATCCGGTACTCGAGCACGATCTGCCCCGAAGCCGCGAAGCACTCGTCGGCCACGTGCTTTCCCAACCTCCCCTTATCCATCCTCGTCGATGCACGAAGGTAGGCCGTGGCGAGGTGCGCACCAGCATCGCAAAGCCAAACGGTCTGCCCGGCTTCTGGGATGCGCACCAGAATTCGACCGATCCTCGAGACGATGTTCTCGGGAGCGCTGGCGCGGCCGAAATCCTCGACGACTTTGAAGCCGAGCTCGTACCGAAGCAGTCCGTGCCCTGTGTGGTAGAGCCGTCGGAACAAAGGACGCAGACCCTCCGCCTCCCAGTCGGGCCCACTGTTGGGTTCCGGAAGCGCAGGGGTCACGAAGCGTAGGGCACCCTTGCTGTCGCTGTAGGCATGCTCGCCCGCGATTCGTTCAGCGCCCCCCTTCTTTCGGCGCTCGACTCCCCCAAATCCACGAATGAAGTCGCTCCCGACTTCCGGAGTCGGAAACGTCGGCCTTGGCAGCTTCGACCGCTTGCCTGATGTCAGGTCCCGAAAGTCAATGACCGGAAAACTCAGTACGGCGAACATCTCTCTTCTATTCTCTGCGGTCTCCGGCGCGTGTGCATCATACGTGTAGGTTCTGCGGGCAGCCAGCAGAGACATACGCTTGGACGTCAAACGTCTCCAAGCGCAAGCCATCGGCGCGAACTACAGCACCCTGACTCAGGGCGTGCAGCGGCATAACCTCCTTCATGCCCGATGCAGACGCCCAGGAAGAATCTAGGCCGCACCGTCCGCCAGTAGTGCGGGTCAACAAGTTTGACCCAACCAGCTCTGCGGTCGTCTAGCAAGCTAGAGCGATCCTGAGATCATACGTGGGAGCACTGGTGCTGCAAGCGAGCCACGGGAGATTCGCTCGTGAGCCCGCTGAGCTCATCGCCCGCCGGTAGCTCCTGTTGTCCCCTCCATGAGAGGGCTTCAGGTGTCAAGGAGGTCTGAGGTGGAGTTCGGAGGGGTCACAGCTCGGCACCAGGCTTCCATCCGCACTCTGGACGGGGCTTCTTCTTGGCCCCGGTGTAGGTTGGGGGTCCGTCCCGCCAGGCGCTGCTATCTATCGACCGCGCTCGAGGCCCCAGGGACAGGTCGCAGTCGCCCGGACGGAGCCGCCGGTTGTGATGGGCCGGAGTAGCCTGCCTCGGTCGTTGGTCCGAGGCTGGCCCTGGATTGCTTCATGGCAGCGAGCTGGTGTCGGAGAGCCAGGCTCTCGAGGGCGAGCTGGGAGCGTGATAGCAGGAAGGCCCGGGACGCTGTCAGAAGGATGCGTAGGAGGAACATCGTTGCATCATCCCGCCAACGCCCTGAATCGGGCAGACGGCCTCTAGGGAGCCGGACGGGGTCTCCAGGAGGGAGCAGAGTTCCAGACCGCCCAGATTTCCACGCCCCCTAGAGGATGGCCCCACCTTGCGGTCCTGCGAGATTCGTGCGATCACGAAGGGCATGAGACTCTCGCGCTCCCCCATGTGGATCCTCGCGGCGGCCCTCTTGGTCGGCGGAACGATCCCCCTCACTTCATTCGCCCAGCCGGCTGCTGGGCCACCGTCGTATGCGGTCGGTGTGCGCGTCGAAGCGGTAGATCTCGCCGGCAATCACCCCCACACGATCACGACGATCCACTTGACCAACACACGGATCTCCGCACCCGTCGTGATCAAGAGCCTCGTCGTTCTCGGACCTGGCGGACGGACCGATGTGGTCGGCGTCCACCAAGCCATCGCCGGGACCGCCATCGCGCCTCTCCAGACAATCAGCGTTCCGATGAACTCCGTTCCCGGAGTGTTCTCGCAGACGACGATCCTGGGCTACGGCATTCGCAATGCCGTCGTCGCCTGGAACGGCGAGGCTGAGGACCTCGACGTGCATGCCGTGATTGAGCGGTTTCCAACCGGATCGATCGACGAGCGTGCCCACGTCCTCGAGCCGAGCTACCCCCTCACCAACTGATCGGAGATCGACATGCTGAACCTCCGCTCTATGGCCCTGTGCGCCGTCGCCTTGACGATCGGCGCTGCGACGGACACCTCTGCGTCTTCGATCCCGGTCCCGAACCTGGTGGCCGCCCCCGTCCAGTACGACATCGAGACCAGTGGTTGGACGTGGACGAAGTGCCACCTGATCAACACTAGCAAGACGACTCCGATCAGCATCGACTCGGTGGATCTTCTCGGCCCTGGTGGGCAGGGGAACGTCGTTGCGACACTTCCGCAGTACGCTGGGCAGGTGATTGAACCGCTCGGCGAACTGCGCATCTACCTTGACGACGACACGCCGGGCTTTCCGTGGCCCCCGCCGTTGCCCAACGTCTCGGTGCTTCGGAGCATCGTGGTCGATTACTCGGGGAACGATGGCAGCCTACATCTCTTGTCAATTCGCCGGAATCACCCAGATACGGACCCGGACTGCCAGACCTGGTGGCGAGCCGAGGGATTCCCCGTTACGGACTAGACCTGTTGGTTCCGAGCCCCCGAGTGCCCATCCTTGAGGCCTCAGCGCTGCCGTGGCTACCGTCATCAGAGCTCCTCGAACGACGCGGAACGGCATCCCCCGCAGAGCACTCTCGTCGCTTGCTACCAGGCTTGTCCGTTGGGGTCAGGCGAAACGAGCACGGGGCATAGGGCGAGCTGTGAGAGGGACCGGAGGAAGGCCCGTGAAGCCGTCAAGAGCATGCGGAGGAAGAGCATCGACCCACCCTCTCGCGTCTGCTGCGGACTTGCCTCGATCCCTGCTCAGAGGCCCTCAGGGGCCGGATGCAGTTCTCGGTAGGCACATGTACCTATTGCCAGTGCCGAGCCTTGAGGCCCTGAGTGCCCGGGGGCACTCTCCAAGGCGAGGTCAAGGCCATTCTTGGGTCCGCGATGGAGGCTGGAGACAATTCTCGTGAGGCACATTGGCCGGTGCGGCTATGATTTGACTCTAAGTTTGACGTAGCGTTTCAAGAGCAACCATGCACTAACCGACAAGCAAGGGAGTCGAGGCGATGGAAGACAAGACGAAGGAAGCAATCAAGGGACAGGCAACGGCGGCCGGAATTGGAGCGGCTTACGGAGCAGTGACCCAGTCTCCGACGGCCTTTCGGCCGGGAACACGTGGCGGTTCCACTGCTAACATGTCATCGCAAGTTACTTCAGCGATGGCCACTTCAGTGGCGCAGGGTGGAGGGGTCGCAGGCGCGGCCGTTGCGGGCAAGGCAGTGCTCGTCGCTAAA